>LJCR01002621.1 GCA_001399705.1 Kouleothrix aurantiaca | reverse complement strand
GGCTCAGGTTGTCTTTGGGGTTGGCAATGGCGCGCAGGTAGGCCAGCGCATCGCGCACCACCGCGCGGTCGTAGAAGCCGGTGCTGCCGCGCACGCTGTAGGGCACGCGCGCGTGGCGCAGCGCCGCCTCGAAGCCGCGCGACATATGGCGCGTGCGGTAGAGAATCGCGATCTCGCGGAACTTGCGGCCCTGGCGCGCGAGGTCGTTGATCTGGCGGGCGATCTGCTCGGCCTCGTCGCGGGCGTCCTTGGCGTCGAAGATCATCAGGTTGCGCTCGCCGGGGCGCGGGCTGGCTGCGGCGCGCAATGCCATGGGCGCGACCGCGCGACTGTGGCGGATGATCGCAAATGCTGCGTCGAGGATCGACTGGCGGCTGCGGTAGTTCGTCGCCAGCTCGATCACCGACGCCTCGGGGAAGTCGTGCTGGAAGCGCTCGATGATCGTGTGGTCGGCGTTGCGGAAGCCGTAGATCGCCTGCATGCCGTCGCCCACCGAAAACAGCGAGCGCGTGCGCGCCGCGCTGGGCCGTGTCAGCAGCTCGATCAGCGCGTGCTGGCTCGGGTCGGTGTCCTGATATTCGTCCACCAGCACGTGCCGCCACTTGGCCTGGTAGTCTTCCAGCACGTCGGGGTGTTCGGAAAAAAGCTGGTGCGTCATCAGGATCATGTCGTCGAAGTCGAGCGCGTTGTGGCGGGCCAGCGCGGCCTGGTAGCGGCGGTAGCAGCCGGCCACAAACGCGTCCAGCGGGTCTTTGGCGAAGCGCGCGGCCAGGCGCGGCGAAAGCAGGCGGCTCTTGGCGCGCGACATCTGGCGGATCAGGTCTTCGGGCTCGAGCAGGGTGGGCGGGCGCTCCTTCGCGGCGTCGAGCGCGTCGGCGGCGAGCTGCACCTGCTCGTCGGAGCCGTAGATCGTGAAGTCGGCGG
>LJCR01000262.1 GCA_001399705.1 Kouleothrix aurantiaca | reverse complement strand
GAGCCATTGAGTTCCGCCGTCCAGATATACAATGGGTTGTCGTCCATGTTTTCGAGCGCGATGGTATTGCGCAAGTACGCCGCATACTGTGCTGGCACCAGCGCTTCCAAAGGCTGCTCGAGCAGGCTTGCCGGCTCAAGCCCGGTATGCGCCTGAATGTTCGCACTGATCTGTATGATGCGCAGATCGAGCTCGTCAAGCGCAAGCAGCACGCCATGCGGCTGGATACGGCCCGGTATATGAATTGGCTCGCGGTCACAGTTTGTTAGATCAACTGGCTCGTCAAGGTTAGGAATCGACATATGCTAGTCCTTGCGCTTAGTGCTCAGGGTTTCACGCCGCTGCGGAATGGCCAGCGCTGCCAGGCACTCGTACCGGGCACTATCGGTAGCAGCCTGGGCAGGGCGCTGGCCCTGCTTGCCACACAATACAGCAACAAGCGACGCGTGACAATGCACAGGAATGAGAAAGTGACAGCAGCACGCCAGTATGCCCGAGGGGTGGGGCATACGCCTTGCATGCAATCGCAGAAGCAGAGCCGCTACTGAAGCATGGCAGCGGCCAAGGAGGTTGACTGTTTCGCTGGCGAATGATCATGCGTTTGAGCCACCAACACTGCTGCTATGGCCGCGCCCGCATTCCCACCCCATACACACACTCCAGCAGCGAAGACGGCACCAGCAAAAACCGTATCAGGCGTCGGCACGAATGGCACTTTGCGCAACAGAACACAAAAGCACGGCAGGCGACGACATGGCCTGCAGTGATACAATCGGTGGTGCCGGCAAAGGTGCCAAACCCGAAAACGAAGCCACGTTTATTATTTGGCCCTCTAATAATACCATATTCTCATTTATGCACAAATGTTTGCATAGCGCCTTGCGGGCATCGCGCCACGCAGGCGAACCCTGAGCGTATCTGAACGAAGCGCGAGCGAAGTGAAGCATCTCCTGTTCAGAGCAGCACGAGGGAGCCGTAGCTTCACTCAGCATGACAAAACTGAAGTGATCTGGCGAAGAGCCGATCAATTGAGCTACCAAGCGCGCTGAGGGCACTGAGTTTGGTTTTCTTGCCCGGCGCTCTCAGTGTTCGCTGTGGCCCAATTGTTACGTTCACCCGCGCAGCGCCTGGCTTTGTGGTGCGGCACACAAGCAAGGAAGGGGGCTGTTTCAGAAGCGCGAGGTGCGCGGTTGTTCGGGGGTGTATGCCGCAGAGCCATGCGTGTGGATAAACTATGCCGGGCCTTCACGCCACACGTCGATGCAGCGCAAAGGCCCGGCGGCCAGCCGTGGTTATTTCCCGTTCCTGTACTTGGCTTGCGTAACCTCTTGCGGCGATGAATGAACCGCCTGCGACATTTGAATGTTGTTCGGAGCGGGCTCACTGTGTGAGTCGTGAAAAACTTCGTCGAGCAAGCGCCCCAGATCTTCAAGCGTATTTGGCTTTAGCAGAATTCCATGCAAGCCGAGCTGGCGAGCGTTGGCCTCGTCCTCAGAGCGCACATAGCCCGATGTCATAATAATCGGCACATCGGGGCGCACAGCGCGCAGCGCGCGTACAAGCGCAAAACCCGACATTCCCGGCATTGAGAGATCGGTGATGACTGCATCAAACTGATCTGGGCCAAGCTCGAATGCCTGAAGCGCAGCCGCCGGGTCGGTGTAGCCCGTCACGACATAGCCAAGCCGCGTTAGCATGCGGCGGCCGAGCATCACAAGCGCCTGCTCGTCATCCACATACAAAATATGCTTGCCCTGGCCGTTGGCCGCCTGGCTGGGCTGGCTTGGGATGCGCTGGCTGGTGAAGTTGGCAGCCGGGAAATACAGGCGGAACTGCGTTCCTTTCCCACGCTCGCTATACACGGTAACTGTGCCGCCGTGATCACGAACAATGCCGTGCACCACCGACAAACCAAGGCCGGTTCCTTCGCCCATTGGTTTGGTCGTAAAAAACGGATCGAAAATATGCTGAAGGGTTTCTTTATCCATCCCGTGGCCGGAATCGCGCACTTCCAGCGTTATGTAGTGGCCCGGCTTGAGATCGGCCATATGGCTGGCCATGTCGCTATCGATATTTGTGTCGCTCACCGAGATCTCGAGCCGCCCGCCCTGATCGCGCATTGCGTGGACGGCATTCGTCACCAGGTTCATCAGCACGCGATGCAGCTGAATTGGATCGGCGAGGGTTGCGGGCAACTGCGTTGCGAAGTTGGTGATGATATGAACGTTGGATGGCAGCGTTGGCCGCACAAAGCGCACCACTTCCTGCACCAGTGGCGGCAGGTGGGTTGGCTCGCGCTTTAGTTCTTTCTGGCGGCTGAAAAGCAAGATCTCGCGGAGCAGTTCGCCGGCGCGCTCGACGGCACGCTCGATTTCGCCCAGGCTTTCCTGAACATTATGGTTGCGCGGCGAATCGATCTGCGCGAGCCGCACATTACCCAGGATGGACGTCAGAATATTATTGAAATCGTGGGTAATCCCCCCAGCCAGGCGGCCTAACGCTTCCATCTTGCTCGATTGCTGAAGCTGACTGGCCAGCTTTTTCTGCTCGGTTACATCGCGGATTGAGGCGAGGCAAGCTGGGTGGCCTTCCCATTCGAGGCTGACGACATGCATCTCGGCGATACGCAGCTTATCGCCGCGCCGCACCTCGATCTCCGATATTTCGCCTTCTTTGGTCGAAAATCCAATCAGCTCGCCAACAAAATCTTCGCGGGTGCGCCCGAACAACGTCAGCGCCGCATCGTTGACAAAGCGCACGATACCTGCTAAATCAACGACGATCACAGCGTCGGGGTTGGCGGCCAGCAGCTTCAGCAGCTGCTCCTGCCCCTTGATCGCACGCTGCCGTTCCAGCACATACAGCAGGCTGTTGGTGAGCATTTTCGAAGAAATATCGCTCTTGCTGATGAAGTCGCATGCGCCTTCCGCAAGTGCCTGCTGGCTGAGCGCTTCGGAGTACGAGCCAGACAGCACAATGAAATCGATATCGCTGCGAATGGCGCGCACGCGGCGCAGGGTTTCCATGCCGTACGAATCGGGCAGCGAGAGGTCGAGAACGGCTGCGTCGAGATCTGCCTGGCCGAGTATTTCCATTGCGCTCTGCAGGCTGCTTGCCTGGAAGATTTCGAACTCGTAGCCAGGTATCTCGGCCAGATGCATCGCGATAAGATCAGCATCGCCAGGGTTGTCTTCGATTAGGAGCAGGCGATATACGTTTTGTTGCATAGTGAAGGCATCCTCAGGTAGGTAGCGCAATACGCGGGCGCTTGGTTGCAGCGCTGCCGGCATTCCGGTGCCAGCTTACACGCATGAGCTACGCACATAGTTTAGATGTTCAAGAGACGCCTGTGGATATTGTATCGATATCGCGAATTTTTTGTCTAGCAAATTCATAGCAATTAGTTTACTGGCCAACATGGGGGCACGAACCCAGAGCAGCGGCTCGCAACCGTACCCTTGCCCCGATTTGACGCAGAATAATCGAGTTATTCGGTCTTTTGCGGTGAGGACCCGAACATACCGCCGAGGCGCTGGCGCTCTTCGGCATAGGAATAGATCGGCGTGCCGCTCAGGATGCCGTGAATGCCGCGAAACGGCTCGCGGATGTGCATCCCCTGGTTGTCGATCACATACTCGCGGATGTCCTTCTCGTGCCACGTTCCCCGCATCTTCAGCACCGTCAGCCCGCGCCGCATCTCCCCGTGCAGCTCTACATACCGCAGCAGAATGATCGTGTCCGTGATCGTCGAGATGTGCGTTTCCGTGATCGTCTCCCCGCCCATCAGCATCGAGGTGGTGTTCGTGAACAGCCCCGTGATCTCCTGCTGCTTGATAAAGCTCGTCAGCCCAATCACAAACTCGCGAAACGACTTCGGCGTCGACACCCGCTCGAACGCCGACATGCTGTCCACCGCCACCCGCTTCGGCTCAAACGACCGGATGTCCCGCTTCAGGTGCAGCAGGTGGTCTTCCAGCCCCATGATCTCCGGGTAGCGGCAGATGATCTTCAGCAGCCCGTCGCGCTGCGCCTGCTCGAAATCCACCCCCCACGACGCCGCGTTGCGCGTCAGCTGCTCGCGGCTTTCTTCCGCCCCGAACAGGATCGCCCGCTCGCCCGCCTCGATCGCCGCCTTGATGTACTGCGTCACCATCAGCGTTTTGCCCGTGCCGGTCGCGCCGCTGGTCAGGATGATCGAGTCGCGGTACATCCCGCCGCCGCACATCACGTCGAGCTCGGGCACGCCCGACGACACGCGGATCTCCGACGAGCGCTGCTTGAGCTCGATCGCCGAGAGCGGGATGATCATCACGCCGTCCTCGGCGTCGATGGTGAAGGGGTATTCGCCTTTCTGGTGCGTCGAGCCGCGGAACTTGAGGATCTCAATCGTGCGGCGGCGCTTTTCCTGGTCGATGCGGTTGCGCAGCAGGATGACGTTGTCGGCCACGAACTCTTCCACGCCGAAGCGGCCAATGCTGCCTTCTTCGTCGGTGCGCTCCATGGTGATCAGCGTGGTGACGCCGAGCATGCGCAGGCCGGCGTGGATGCGATGCAGCTCGCGGCGGACAACGTTGGCATCGGTGAACTGCGGAAACAGGGCACCGACGGCGTCGAGAATGACGCGCTTGGCGTTGACCTGGCGAATGGCGTTTTCGATGCGCGCGAGCAGGGCGGAAAGGTCGTACGGGCCAGTTTCCAGCGTGACCTCGCCGGGCTCGGGCGTGGCATCGACGACGGCGATCTTGCGCTCGTGGACCAGGGTCTGCAGATCCCAGCCGAAGG
>LJCR01002619.1 GCA_001399705.1 Kouleothrix aurantiaca | reverse complement strand
CCCATGGCTTTGTGGTGCTCACCGCGCGCAGCGGCGAGGCGGGCATCGAGCGCGCGCGCTTTGCCCAGCCCGAGATCATCCTGCTCGATGTGCAAATGCCTGGCATCGACGGCTTCGAAACCTGCCGGCGCATCAAAGCCGACATGCGCACGTGCGACATCCCGGTGATTTTCATGACCGTGCTGAACGACGTACAGGACAAGCTCAGCGGCTTTGCCGCTGACGGCGTCGACTATGTCGCCAAGCCGTTTCAGATCGAGGAATTGCTGGCGCGCGTGGGCACGCACCTGACGCTCTACCGCCTGCAGCGCGAGCTCCAGCGCGAAATTGGTGAGCGGCGGCAGGCAGAAGCCGCGCTGCGCAAGGCGAATATCGAGCTGAATCGCCTCGCGGTGCTCGACGGCCTGACGCAGATCGCCAACCGCCGCCGCTTCGACCAGTATCTTCAGCTGCAGTGGGAGCAAACGCAGGGCAAATTGCTCAGCCTGCTGCTGTGCGACATCGACTACTTCAAGCAGTACAACGACACCTACGGCCACCCGGCCGGCGACGCGTGTTTGCAGCAGGTTGCGCACGCAATTGGGCGGGCGGTGGGGCATGTGAAGGATTTGGCGGCGCGCTATGGCGGCGAGGAGTTTGCGATCATCCTGCCCGAAACCGACCTGCCGGGCGCGCTGCGCGTGGCCGAAGCGGTGCAGGACGAACTGCGCCGCCTGGCGCTGCCACATGCTTCGTCGCCTGCGAACGCGCTGGTGACGCTGAGCATTGGCGCGGCAAGCGCGGTGCCGCGGCCGGGCAACACCATCAAGGCGCTCGTCGCCGCCGCCGACAGCGCGCTCTACGCTGCCAAAGCGCAAGGGCGCAACCGCGTCGTCGCCTCGATTGGGTGACGACCGACGAAGGACGAAGGACGAATGACGAAGCC
>LJCR01002617.1 GCA_001399705.1 Kouleothrix aurantiaca | reverse complement strand
ACCGCGCGCCTCGCCGTGCGCAACCAGGAAATCAGGCAGGTGCAGGTGCGCGGCCCGCAAAGCCGCGTCGAACGCGTGACCCTGGCGCGCGTTACCGCCAATATCGACAGACTCACTGCGAACTACAGCTCGCCGCGCCCGGTGCAGCCGATCGCCAGCGACGGGCAGGCCGTCACCGGCGTGACGATCGAGCCAGTGAACGTCGATGTGCTGGTGCCAATTGTGTCGAGCGCGGGCATCAAGCGTGTGCCGGTGGTGCCGCAGATCGTCGGCCAGCCAGCCAGCGGCTTTATTGTCACAAATATTGCCGTCACCCCGCAGTTCGTGCGCCTGACCGGCAGCTCGGGCCCGCTCGACGCGGTGCAAAGCCTCGCAACCGAAAATGTCGATATTACAGGCGCGGCGCAGACGGTGCAGCGCACAGCCGCCATTCGCACGCCGCCAAATATCGGCCTGGCCTCGGGCGAGCCGAGCGTGGTCACGGTAACGATCACCGTTGCACCTCTCGATCGCCCCTTCCAGATCACGCTTCCCGTGCCAATTGTGGCCGTGGATGTTCCCGATGGTCTGAGCGTCTCGCTCAACCCATCCACTGTCCAGCTCGCAGTCACCGGCTCTTCTGGCCGCCTGGCCGGGATCAGCGCAAACGCACTCCAAGGGGTGGTGAGCGTTCAGGGGCGCGGCGCCGGCAGCGTCACGCTGACGCCGCAGTTCAACCTGCCTGAAGGTATCACCATTGCCGGCGAGCCGCCCCGCGTCACGGTGACGCTGCGCGTGATCGAGCGCCCGACCGAGGCGCCAACCCCGGCACCTACCGCCGAAGCCACACCGGCTGCCGAAGCCACCCCACGCCCCGCCGAAACGGCCGAGCCGCCAACGCCTGAGCCGCCCACCCCCGAAGCGCAGGCCAACCCAACGGCGGTGCC
>LJCR01002618.1 GCA_001399705.1 Kouleothrix aurantiaca | reverse complement strand
GCTCCCACTCGACAACAGACAACCGACGACGGACGACCGACGACGGGATGATTAACCGCAAAGAGCGCGAAGAGCGCGAAGGTTTTCAGGTTGCAGGTTTGAAGGTTGCGCGACGATTGACGACTGACGACCGACCGCCAGAAAATTTGGCACGGAGACACGGAGTTTTGAGGTTGATGCCGATATCGTGTCACCCTTTCACCCTTTCACCTTGTCATCTTGTCACCCGTTCGTTCCTGCCAACTGCCGACCGCCAACTGCGCTCACCCGTTCACCCGCTCGTCTTCTTCCTCGGCCTGCTTCAGCTCGCGGCGATACATTGCGGCATAGAGGCCATCTGCTGCGAGAAGCTGCTGGTGCGTGCCGCGTTCGGCCACCTGCCCCTCGTCGAGCACCACAATCTGGTCGGCGTCGCGCACGGCGGCGATGCGCTGTGCCACAATGATGCAGGTGCGCTCGCCACGGTAGCCTTGCAGCTCACCCAGAATTTGCGCGGCGGTGTGCGCGTCCACGCTGGCCAGCGCATCGTCGAGCACCAGAATTTGCGGGTCGCGCACAAGGGCGCGGGCCAGCGCGGTGCGGGCGCGCTGCCCACCCGAAAGCGATGTGCCGCGCTCGCCCACCACCGTCGCCAGACCCTGCGGGAGCTGCGGCAGGTCGTTCACCAGGCGCGCGGCGTGCATGGCAGTTTCAATCCGACTGGTTGGCAATTCAATGCCTTCAAACGCAATATTGTCGCGCAGCGACATGCCAAACAGCAGCGTTTCCTGCGGCACATAGCCCAGCGCGCGGCGCAGCGCCGCCAGCTTCACTTTGCGCAGATCGTGCTCGTCCAGCAGAATGCGCCCGCTATCGGGGTCGCGCACCCGCCCGATCAGGCTGAGCAGCGTGCTCTTGCCCGCGCCGGTCGCGCCCACAATGCCCAC
>LJCR01002616.1 GCA_001399705.1 Kouleothrix aurantiaca | reverse complement strand
CTGCAGGAACTTCAGCCGCGCATGCAGATCGTCGTCGTTCAGCACCAGCGCGCCGCCAACCACATCGCTGTGCCCGCCCATATACTTGGTGGTGCTGTACAGCACAATGTCGGCGCCCAGCTCCAGCGGGCGCTGCAGGTAGGGCGAGGCAAACGTGTTATCGACCAGCGTCAGCACGCCGCGCGCACGCGCCAGCTCGGCGATGCGGGCGATATCGGCCAGCTTGAGCATGGGGTTGGTTGGCGTTTCGAGCCAGACCAGCCTGGTTTCGGGGCGGATGGCCTCGGCAACTTCCTCCGGGTCGCGCGTGTCGACAAAGTCGAAGCTGATGCCGTGGCGCGCAAAGACCTTGTCGAACAGGCGGTAGGTGCCGCCGTAGCAGTCGTCGCCACCAATCACGTGGTCGCCGGCCGAAAGCGACAGCAGCACCGCCGTTTCGGCGGCCAGGCCCGATGCAAAGGCCAGCGCGTGCGCGCCGCCGTCAAGCGCGGCCAGCGCGGTTTCCAGCGCGGTGCGGGTGGGGTTGCCCGAGCGCGCGTAGTCGTAGCCCTTATGCACGCCCACCGCCTCCTGGGCGAAGGTCGATGTCTGGTAGATCGGCACGATCACCGCGCCGGTGGTGGCTTCGGGCTCTTGCCCGGCGTGGATCGCGCGGGTGGCAAAACCGTAAGAATCACTCATCGTTGTGTCCTTTACATGCTCATCATCGAGCTGGCATTATAGCACCGGGCAAGAGCAAAGAGCCGAGAGCGCGCTGCTCTCGGCCCTGTGTGCGTAAGAACAAGGGAAGCTGCTAGTCGATGGCGTCTTTGTCGATGGCGAAGGTGCAGGTGTTGCCGCCCATCGCGCGGCACTCGATCTCTTCCATGTGGAAGGCGTGGCCGCCGGTCACCCAGGTCAGCGCTTCTTCCAGAATGCCCTGCGCC
>LJCR01002615.1 GCA_001399705.1 Kouleothrix aurantiaca | reverse complement strand
CGACTGGACGCCCTGGACGGGGGATGCCAAGGAGCCAATGGCCTCCTACCTCGCCACGGCGGCGATTGGCAACTACGAGGTGAACAAATACCGCGCCGACGGCATTCGCTACTGGGACGCGATCGATACCACACTATTCGAACCGGTTGCCGCGCCGCGCACCGGCACGCAGCTGGCGATCTCGCAGATCGCGAACAATTCGTACAAGCGGCTGGCCAGAACGATCAGCGTGCCGGCTGGCGGGGCCACGCTGAGCTTCTGGATCACGCGCGACACCGAGCCGAACTGGGATTTCGTGTTTGTCGAGGCGCACACACCCGGCCAGGATGACTGGACAACACTGCCCGACACGAATGGGCACACCGCGCAGGAGATGGGATTTGTATGCCCATTCTGGCTGAGTATTCATCCTTTCCTCGCCCATTACCAGACCGATAATGGCGACGGGAGCTGCGCGCCCAGCGGCACCAGCGGCGCGTGGTGGGCGGCCACCGGGAAGAGCGCCGGCTACGAGCAGTGGTCGGTCGATCTGGGCGCGTGGGCTGGAAAAGATGTTGAAGTGTCGATCAGCTATGCCAGCGATAATGCGGTGCAGCTGAGCGGCGCATTTGTGGATGATATTGTGGTGTCGGCGGGCGCAGGATCGACCTCGTTCGAGGCTGACGGCGACGTGATGGATGGCTGGGCGACGCCGGGCGCGCCAGAAGGCAGCCCGCCGAACGAAAACGACTGGATCGCCGGCACGGTGGCCGATCTGCCGCCGCCCTTGGGCGAAACCGTGCGCCGCTCGTTCGCGCGCGAGCCCGAGATCATCGGCTTCCTGTCGGACACCTTTGGCCCCTACCCGTTCTCGGCGGCGGGCGGCATTGTCGATGGCATCGACGGTCTGAGCTTTGCGCTGGAAACGCAGACCCGCCCGGTATACTC
>LJCR01002613.1 GCA_001399705.1 Kouleothrix aurantiaca | reverse complement strand
GCTCGGGGGCCAGCGCATCGATGCGCGCCTGAAGCACGCCGGTCAGCGTGGGCGGCACGCGCGTCTCGGCCAGGCGCGCCAGCTCCACCCGCCACTGCTCGCCCTCGGCCACGATCACGCCATCCTCAACCAGCATTTTGATCAGCTCTTCGAGGTAGAACGGGTTGCCCTCCGAGCGGCTGACGATCAGATCGACCAGCTCGGGCGGGGTGTTGGGAATCTGGCGCAGAATCTGGGCAACCAGGCTGCGGCTGTCGTTTTCGTTGAGCGGGCGCAGGGCGATGCGCGCGGCGTTTGGGTGTTCGCTGCCCCAGTCTGGCCGCCGATCGAACAGCGCCGGCCGAGTCACGGCCAGCAGCATCAGCGGCAGGCGTTCGCACGCGCGCGCAAGGTAGTCGATCACTTCCAGCGAGCTGTCGTCGGCCCAGTGAATATCTTCCACGCAGATCAGCGCCGGCTGCACTTCGGTGGCCGCTTCAAAGAACTGCGCCAGGTAGTGGTAGGCGCGGTCGCGCAGCTGGCGGGCATTGTCGAGAATGCCGTGCAGGGCCGGGCTGGCCGAGAAGTCGAAGCCGATCAGGTGGCCGATAAAGGGCGCGCGCTCGGCGCCGGCCGCGCCCATGAAGCTGACAATGCCGCGCTCGAGCTTTTGGCGCGCCTCGGCGGCGCGGTCGCTGTCGTGGATCTGGAAGCGAAACGCCAACATGTCGCGGATCAGCGCGTATGGCCGCCGGCCCGGTTCCTGGCCGCCGCGCCCGCGAAACAGCCAGATGTGTTCGGGCTGCTGGCCGCCCCATTCCAGGAATTCTTCGACCAGGCGCGACTTGCCGACTCCTGCGTCGCCCAGCAGCGTTACCACCTGGGCGCGCTGCTGCGCCCCGCAGGCGCGCAGGGCATCCTGCAGGGTGGCCAGCTCGGCGTCGCGCCC
>LJCR01002614.1 GCA_001399705.1 Kouleothrix aurantiaca | reverse complement strand
CTGGCTGAAGGATACGCGCAACAATAGCGAGTTGAACCTGCCCGCCTTTGCTTTAGCCCGCTACCCGGTGACAATTGCGCAGTTTGCTGTGTTTGTCGAGGCAGGCGGCTACGCGCCCGACCCCGAGTGGTGGGATGCAAGCGGCGCGGAATGGCTTGGCGCATCGGGCAGCGTCGCGCTGAAGCATTGGCACGCCCGGCAAGGTGGCCGGCACCCTAATTACCCGATGGTTGACGTAAGCTGGTACGAAGCTCAGGCTTTTTGCCGGTGGCTGAGCAGGCACAACGGCTATAATCCGGCCGGCTACCGCTATGAGCTGCCCAGCGAAGCCGAGTGGGAGTTTGCGGCCCGCGGTTTATCGCGCCGGGCCTTTCCATGGGGGAACGAGCCGCCCGATGCGGCGCGCGCCAATTTCGGCGGCATGTATCAGGGCACCACAGCCGTAGGTTGCTTTCCGCAGGGTGCTACGCCCGAAGGCCTGCATGACATGGTTGGAAATGTCTGGGAGTGGACGCGCAGCATCGCGTCCGAGTACCCGTATGAGATCAGCGCCGAGCGCGAAAGCCCGCAGCGCCCTGCCGAGCACGCCTTTATTGTGCGGGGCGGCGGGTGGACCAACCTTGCGCCGGATCTGCACGCTTCCTTCCGGCATCGCTGCACGCCCGACACTCACTATTCTGGCCTGGGCTTCCGCCTGGTGCGCCGGCCCCTCGCATAAGGGCGCGCCCCTGCCCTCCGCCCTTCTGTGGTATTCTTGCCGCAGCATACACGCATTTCGCAGCCTGCGAAAAGGAGGGAGCCATGGCACAGAATGCATCGGTGGCGGCCGAGGCGGCGCTGCCCCATTGGGATATGGCAGTCGTCTACCCCGGCCTTGATTCGCCCGAGTTTGCCGCCGACTTTGAAGAAGTGTTAGGCAGTATCGACG
>LJCR01002612.1 GCA_001399705.1 Kouleothrix aurantiaca | reverse complement strand
GGCCGTCGCCATCGCTGTCCCAGCTGCGGTCGTCGTCGAGGCCGCCATAGGCGCGCTGCAGCACGCCGTCGTTGTCGGCGTCGCGCAGCGCGGGGAAGGCGTCCCAGCCCAGGCCGCGCCCGCCATTGCCTTTGTCGGCCAGCGTCATGAAGGCGTCGAGCGACGCCGGCAGGATATCGTAGCGCAGCTGGTCGATCTGCGACGAGCTCGATCCGTCGAGCGTGCGGGTGTAGCAGACCGGCACCAGCGGGAACAGCACCGGCGTCATCCAGCACTCGTAGGCCGGCACGGCATAGCCCATATTCAGCGACAGGCCGAGCGGGCGGTTGATGCCTGGCTGTGGGAGCGGCAAGCTCGTCAGGGTGGGCTCGCTGCGCGCCTGCGCGCGATACAGCTGCGTTGCGGCGAACTTCGGCCCATCGCTCACGGCCCACGCGTCGCGCATCTGGTCGCGCGCAACCTTGACATCCTGCTGCCCTGGCGTGAGGCTGTAGGCAAACGTGCTGCTGCGCACATTCTCTTTTGAGAACAGCCACAGGTAGGGCAGAATGTGATTCCAGTTTTCGGGCACCGGCGGCTTGTGCTGAACGGTCGTTGTGATCGGAAGCGTGAGATCAATGCTATTGCCGGTCACATAGCCTTGCAGCGGGTCGTGCAGGTTGGTGATGAACTGGCCGGCCAGCACGAGGTCGCTGGTGCCGTCGGCACTCTTATGCTCAAGATCGACCATTGAGTCGAATGAGTACAGCACCTTGGCAATGATCTTGGTGGCCGCGCCGCCCAGCGTGAAGCAGCCGCCGCCCATGCCCGGCACTTGCTTCAGCGCGTCCGCGCCCGACTCGCAGATAATCGTGAGGATGATGTCGATCACCGCGATCACCGCCACAATGATCAGCCCAACAACGGTAAACGTGAGCACCGTCAGCAC
>LJCR01002611.1 GCA_001399705.1 Kouleothrix aurantiaca | reverse complement strand
GTCTATATTCGACGCCCGCGCGCAAATCTTCGCCACCGCCAAAGCCTGGCACGACGGCAACCAGGGCTGGTGGGGGTGTTATTAGCAGTTAGCAGTGTGCAGTCGGCAGGCGGCGGTGCGCGAGCATCCTGAGTGGCCGAAGGACGCAGCGAAGGGGCGAGCGCATTAGCTGGCATTCGGCAGTTGACAGAAACCTTCAAGCCTGCAACTTGCAAACCTTCAGCAACCGCAAACCTACGCCATGCAAACCATTACCATCCGCGCCCAGCGCGCTATGAGAATTCATGCCATAGCGCTGCCACATGCGGCAGAGCGCTTGACATAGAACGCTGGTTAATCGTTAATTTTCGATAAAAGAAGGGTTGACTCATGCGCTCGCGCAGGCGTATGATACCTGCGAAGCCTCACGAGAACATCGCACCCGATCCAGTACCTACACAGCCAGACGACGACCCGAGAGTAGGCAAGCGGCGCACCCCCACTGGTGTCACGATGACGGGGGCCGACCGTAAGTCAGAGGAAATGGCGCCATTCCAGGGGAAGCGCCAGGGAGCCTGATGAGCAAGCGCCGCGCTGTTGATGGAGCAGGCGGATGCTCTGCAAGCCGAAACGGGTTCTTTGAAGCAGGCTCTCACTGTGGAAGCTGTAATGCTGGTAGCCACAGAAGCACGAGGGCATTGCCTGAGCGTAACAGCTGGCGCGGCCAGGGATGGCCAAGCGTTGAGCGACGCGCAGACCGCTCAAAGTAGGAAGGCTGCACCTGTGCTGGACGCGATGTTCTCTGAGGCATCATTGTGCCCAAAAAACCCTGCGAAGTACAAAGAACCAGGCTAGCGCAGTGCGATCAAAATCCGATGCGGGTGAGGACAACCGACACCCGACCACTGACGACGCGTGCGTGATTGAATGTCTGTGGTCATTCGGCAACC
>LJCR01002609.1 GCA_001399705.1 Kouleothrix aurantiaca | reverse complement strand
TCACTGGCATGCTCAACCGCCCGCACGGCGATGGCCCCTTCCCGGTCGTGATCCTCAACCATGGCTACTACCCGCTCGACGTCTACCAGACCGGCAATGGCTCCAAGCTTGCCGCCGATTACCTCGCCAACCGCGGCTTCATGACCGTCGCGCCCGATTTTCGCTCGCACGCCGGTTCCGACGATGCGATCAACCTGTTCCGCGCCGGCCATGTGATCGACACGCTCAACCTCATTCCGCTGGCTCACAAGCTGCCTTCGGCCAAACCCGGCAAGGTCGGCATGTGGGGCCACAGCAACGGCGGCGCGGTCACCGCCAAGGCGATCACGATCAGCGACCAGATCGCGGCGGCGGTAGTTTACTCGCCCGCCTCGCTCACGATTGCCGAGGACTACGAGTTTCGTGTGGGGCGCTGGCGCGCGCGTGCTGGCCAGCCGCCCGGCCGCCGCACCGGCGTGCTCGATCCCGTCTCGGTCGAGTTTCCCGTCACGCCGGCTGAAGCGCCCGAGCTGTACCAGCGTTTGTCGCCACTGCCCTCGCTGCAGTATGTCAGCGCGCCGGTGCAGATCCACTGGGGCAGCGCCGACGAAACCGTGCCCGCGAAATGGCCGGGCGACCTGCTGGTTGGCTTGCAGGCGGCGGGCAAGCCGGTCGAGTACTTCGAATACCCCGGCCAGCCGCACTCCTTCACCGGCGCGGCCAACCAGCTCTACCTTCAGCGCATCGCCGAGTTCTTCGCGAAGTATGTGAGCTGACGCGAAATAATCCACAGATTACGCAGATGGCGCAGATTAGTTTTGCTTACACGCATACTATAGCGGTTTGCAGAACAATTGAACACTCATATGCTCGCGAGAACGCATTGCAGCGCAGAAAATGCAACTGCCTTCTGCATCCTGCCGACTGCAAACTGCTATAACTGCGTAATC
>LJCR01000261.1 GCA_001399705.1 Kouleothrix aurantiaca | reverse complement strand
CGGCGGCGCTTGCCAATGATCGAGGTTGATGCGTCTGCGCCGGTTGTCTGCGCGCGTGGAACTGTGCCGTTTATCGACACCTTCGAGGGCCGGTCGCAGCTGTTCGCCTCGTACCACATGTGGCACACTGGCCGCCCCGCCGCCGAGCAGTGCCAGGGCTGCACGTTCAACACCGGCCACGTACAGGAGCTTGCGTACCTGCACTCGCGCGACGTGACCTTTGCGGTGTTTTGCGAAGGCCCGTTCGAGGAAAGCAACCGCTACCGCGAGTTTATGGACTGGAAGATGCCCTGGTACGCGGTACCCGACGAATCGCTGGAGCGCATTGCGCCGGGCGGGCATTTCGGCATGAAAGCCTGCTACCTGCGCGTCGGCGAGCGTGTATTCGAAACGTACTGGACGACCGGGCGCGGCTGCGAAATTCTGGGCAACAGCTACGGCATGCTCGACATGACCGTGTATGGCCGTCAGGAGGCGTGGGAAGATTCGCCGGAGGGCTGGCCGCGCCGCGAAGGGGCAATGAGCACCAACGGGCGGCCAACCTCGCAGTGGCCGCGCCTCGCGGCCGGCCGCTCCGACGACCTCGGCACGTCCGAGCGCTGAAACGAGGTTCATGATGACGAGTGAAACACCAAACCCACGGCTGCGCGTGCTCGATCCGCTGGTCGGTGAATGGGATCTGCACCACCGCGACCTCGTGAGCGGCGAGACATGGCAAGGTCATGATCGCTTCGCCTGGATGGATGGCGGCTTCTTTCTCTCGGTCGAGCACGAGGAGTTCGGCAAGAACATCAAAGGCACGATGATGATCGGGTTCGAGCAGCGCTGGGGCGCGGACGCGCCGAGCGAGCAGATCATCGGCCACTGGTTTGAAAGCAGCAGCGGCTTTCACTTCGTCTACTTCTGGGAAGTGGACGACCGAACCGTGCGCTTTTCGTTCGAAGAACCCGACACGCCGGTGCGCTTCCTTGGTCATTTCAACGACGACAAAAGCCAGATCCGCGGCGAGTGGCACCTGCCCGACGGCGGCGGCTACGAGCTGACAATGACGCGCGTGTTGGCCACGTGAAGATCTTGTTGGATGCGTGAGCGAGGAGAAGACTATGGGCAAGGTTGTTCTGGATATGGCGATGTCGCTCGACGGCTTTGTGTCAGGGCCAGGCGGCGGCGATGGCGGGCTGCACGATTGGTATTTTGCGCCGAGCGATAGCGACACGCAGATCATGGATGAACTGTTTCAGAATATTGGAGCCATGATTATTGGGCGCAATGTGCTGGGCGACGCGGCTGATGGCTTTGAAACGCCTTACAAAGTGCCCCACTTCGTCCTGACGCACACCGCCCGCCCGGCGGTCACAAACGCGGGCGTGCCATTCACGTTTGTCACTGGCGGGGTTGAGGAGCTTGTTCAGCAGGCGCAGGCAGCCGCTGGCGAGAAGATTGTCTGTGTGGCAGGGGGCGCATCGACCGCGCAGCAACTGCTTGCCGCCGGGCTGATCGACGAACTGCACCTCCACGTCGTCTCGATGCTGCTGGGCGATGGTTTGCGCTTGTTCGACCAGGGCGCGCCAACAAAGCTGGAGCGCATCAGCGTGATCGAGTCGCCCCAGGTAACACATTTGCGCTTCCAGGTGCAGAAATAGCTCACCACAGAGGCACACAGGGCACGGAGATAACAACGAAACACGTGCTGCTTGGTGGCGAACATAAAGGAGCAAATATGGGACGCATTGTTGTGTTCAACAATCTGACGCTCGACGGCGTGATGCAGGCGCCCGGCGGCGCGGATGAAGACACGCGCGGCGGGTTCACGCACGGCGGCTGGGCGGCGCCGTATGGCGCAATGATGGAAGCCGGCGATGCGTTTCCCGGCATGGATGCGCTCTTGTTCGGGCGACGAACCTACGAGCAGTTCTATGGCTTCTGGCCGAAGCAAACCGGCAACCCGTTTGCGGGCATGCTCGACGCGATGCCGAAGTATGTCGCGTCAACGACGCTCACCGAGCCGCTGCCGTGGGTGAACTCGACCTTGCTGCACGGCGACGCGGCCGAGAGCGTTGCAAAGCTCAAGACCGAGCAGGCCGGCAACATCGCCATCATGGGCTGCGGCGTGCTGGTGCAGTCGCTGATGCGCGCCGGGCTGATCGACCGCTACGTGCTGCTGGTGCATCCGCTGGTGCTCGGCTCTGGCCGCCAGCTCTTTCCCAGCGGCGGCGCGGCGGCCACGCTCAAGCTCATTTCCGCCAAGAGCACGTCCAAAGGCGTTGCCGTGCTCGCCTACGAGCCAGTTGGTTCCGCGTAAACGAAAGGGTAATTCTGCCATGAGTACAGCACAAACCGGCTACGCGCCCGTGAACGGCCTGCAGATGTACTACGAGATCCACGGCGAAGGCGAACCGCTCATCCTGCTCCATGGCGGCTTCGGCCTGGCCGCGATGTTCGAGCCGATCATGCCGCAGCTGTCCGCGCACCGCCAGGTGATCGCGGTGGACCTGCAAGCGAACGGCCACACCGCCGACATCGACCGCCCGATGTCGATGGAAGCGATGGCCGACGACGTTGCCGCCGCGATCACGCAGCTTGGCTTCGGGCAGGCCGATGTGTTCGGCTACAGCATGGGCGCGGGCGTGGCGCTGCGCGTGGCGATGCGCCACCCCGAGGCCGTGCGCAAGCTCGTACTGCTTTCTGTCGGCTACACGTTTGCCGGCATTCACCCCGGCATCATGGACGGCCTCGGCGAGATGAAGCCCGAGATGATGCACGGCTCGCCCTGGCACGACGAGTACATGCGCATCGCGCCGCGCCCGGAAGACTTCAACCGGCTGTTTGCGAAAAAGGGCGAGATGGACAAAGCCACGACCGATCTGCCCGCCGAGGATGTGCGCGCGATCCAAGCCCCGGTGCTGGTGATTGCGGGCGACTCCGATCTGGTGACGCCGGAGCACGCGGTCGAGATGTTCCGCCTGTTTGGCGGCGGCGTGTTTGGCGACATGATGGGTATGCCGCGCTCGCAGCTTGCGATTCTGCCGGGAACGATGCACTCGAACGCCTCCGCGCGCGCCGACCTGCTGGTGCCGATGGTTTCGGCCTTCCTCGACGCGCCGGTGGCGTAAATCACCGTCGTACTATAGCAAAATCACGCTACCTGGCACCACAGAGGCACAGAGGTCACTGAGAAAGAAAACAATTCCACTATCTCTGTGTCCTCGGTGTCTCTGTGGTTCTTCCTTAACTGCATTGCGGAGGGCTACCATGGCCAAGAAAAAAGAACCGCTGCCCGGCGGTTTCCCGGCTGGTCTTTCGGCCCCGGCGCAGCGCGCACTCGCTGGCGCGGGCTACACGCAGATCGAGCAGCTTGCCGGTGCGACTGAGGCCCACATCCTGCAGCTGCACGGCATTGGCCCGAGCGCGATGCCGCTGCTGCGCGAGGCGCTGGCGGGGAAGGGGTTGTCGTTTAAAGGTACGGCCGAGTAATCAACCGCAAACAGCGCAGCGGGCAGAACCGCCATGGACCACCGAGCGGCGTGCAGCCCGTCGGGCGGCTGTAGAGCGAGAAACAAGCTGCTGACAGGCGGGTTTCGGCGGCCAGCGGGGTTTTGAAGCGAACCGCAGACGCGCGATACATTGCGGGCGGGTGGGGAGGCAGGCGAAAACCGCGCAGCGTGAGCGCGCTTCGGGGGGCGCTGCTACGGCGCGACGGGCAGGCTGAACCAGAGGCGGCTGCCCTCGCCGGGCTGGCTGTTCAGCAGATCTTGCAGGATGGCGCGCCCCTGCCCGGCTGGCGAGCGGTCGCCCGCAATCGCCGCCCAGATCGACGCAATAGTGTTGGTGGGCGCGCGCACGCCCTGCACACTGCCGCGCTCAAGTTCGACCAGGGCCAGCCAGCGCTGGCGTTCGCGCAGCTGTGCCTGGGCGCGCTGGGCCTGGTTGATCGCCACCTGCCCGGCCACAAGGTCGCCAGCAGCATCTTTTGCGGTTGCCAGGCGCGTCCAGGGCTGCCCGACGACGGCAGTATCGTCCACGGTTTGCGAGAGGTTGTTGCGAATCGCGTCGAGCTGCTGGCTCGTCAGCGCGTCGCTGCCCAAAAGCTCCCACTCAAGCGGGCCACGCGCGTTGGCGCTCTGCGAAAGGTCGATCAGCACCTGCTGCATCTCGGCATTGGCCGAGATGCGTGCGCGCGCACTGTTGCGCGTTTCGGGCGTCATGCTGTTGGGGTCGGTGCCGATGCCGCGCTGGGCGGCTTCAAGCGCCGCACGCGCCTGGTCGAACTGCCCGTTCTGGCGATACGCCTCGCTGAGGGCCAGGAGCATCGCTGCGGGCGGGGTGTCACTTCCGAGCAGGTTGGGCGTGCGCGCAATTTCGAGCGATGTAACCGCATCTTTGGAGTTGTTGTCGCGCAGATTTTGCAGCGCAAGGTTGTAGCGCAAGGCGCTCAGGTCGCCGCCTTCCAGCGCCTTGATCGTGTCGTTGAAGCTGGCTGCGGCCCCGGTGTCGCCCGCGTCTTGCTGAATCGCGCCGAGGTTGTTCATTAACAGCGCGACCTGCTTGCGTTCGGGGGTGGTGCCAATTGCGCGAATGGCGGCCTGGTATTCGTCCATCGCCTGCTGAAACTCGCCGCGTGCCCACAGGATGTTGCCGCGCACGGCGTGTGGCAACGTGGGCACCAGCATCGCGTAGCCGTCGGTAAGCTGGCCAAGCGTGGTAAATGCGCTGTCGAGGTGGCCGGCATTGTAGTCGGCCAGCGCGCCGAGCAGGCTGGGCAGAACGCGCGCGCCATTCAGCGGGTTGCTGGCGAGCGTATATTCGG
>LJCR01002610.1 GCA_001399705.1 Kouleothrix aurantiaca | reverse complement strand
CGGCTCGCTGGGCGGCGGGCCATCGTCGCTGGGCGGCGCGTCGGGCGGCTGCGGCGCAGGCGGGCGCAGGGTTCCGCAAAATGAGCAGCGCGTGGCTTCTTGCGGCAGCGGCGCGGCACAGCCGGCGCAGCGCTGGGCAGTATTTTTAAGATCGGCGGCGCTGCCAGCGCGCAGATCGTCGTAGGTGGCGCGCAGGCGCGGGTCGGTCAGCGTGCGGCCGGCCAGCTCCAGCAGCTCTAGGCGGCGGGCTGGCCCGGGCGCGAGATGGCGCGGGTCATCGGGGAAAAGCACGCGCAGCTGGCGAAAGCGCCGCGCGATCGTACGCGTGTCGGCGTCGTTGGGCACGCCAAGCAGCAGGTAGAAATCGAGGCCATTTGCGACGGCGCGCGCGAGCTGCGGCGTGCCCAGATCGAGCCCGCGAAACAGCCCGCGCGTCAGCGCGCCGCAGGAAGTGCACATACCCTCGTTGTCGAGTGGAGCAGCGCATGAAGGGCAGGAATGCATAGACGTTTGAAGCAGAAATCAGGATTCAGAATGCCCGCCGCACCACTGCCGAAACACCGCGCACTGTGCGATTGCGGCCCTGGCCCCTGAATCCTCGCTTCTGACTATTCCTGATAACGCAGCAGCAGCTTGCCAGCCACCAGCTGGTCGCCACTACGCAGCGGCTGGGGCTGGCGCGGCAGCAGCTTCTGCCCATTGAGGACCGTGCCGTTGGTGCTATCCATGTCTTCGACCATAACCTGGCCGTTCTGCACCAGCAGGCGTACGTGGCGGCGGCCCACACCATTGTCGAGCGCGCCGTGCGGGTTCAGATCAACATCGGGGTAGAAATTGCTTACCGGGTCGCTGCGCCCAATCACGGCCTGCGCGCCAGCCGGCAGCGGCAAGGCTGCGCCGCTCGACGCGACAATCAGCGCGAACGGCAC
>LJCR01002608.1 GCA_001399705.1 Kouleothrix aurantiaca | reverse complement strand
CAGCGCCATCGCAAAGCCGCCTAGCGACTCAGTGAGCGTGAGCAGGGCGTGGTGGCGCAGGGTGCCGCTGCTCAGTTCCAGCAGCAGACGGCTAAACACGGCCTCGGGCGTTGGCAGAATAAACGCCGGGTAGTCGCGCAGCACCACGATCGCCTTCCAGAAGGCCAGCGCCAGCACAAACGAAACGGCAAGCCCAACTCCAGCGGGCGCGCGGCGCTCGCGGCGCGGCGAGGGCGCGGCTGGCGCAGCCGGCGAATACGGCAATGACTGTTGGCGAACCATATCTTCCTCCAAAACAAAAACCCCCGAAGTCGCCTGACTTCGGGGATGCGCAGGGCTGGGCAGCACGTTACAGCGCCGGAGCGCGCACCTTCGCGCAACAACAGCGTTCATGCCGTCACCAGACCATGCATGCGCAATGCGCACACATAGCCCAGCCTGCGGACCTTCTCCCATCCGGACTGTACCGTCGGCGCTGGGATCGCACCAGCTCCTGCCTTGCGGCTCGCGGGCTTGTCCATTCGGCTGGCGCGTTGCTGCGCTGCGAATTGGCATTACCGCCGGTCGGGAATTGCACCCTGCCCCGAAGATCCTATTAAGTTGGCATTCAGCATAGCACCGCGCCAGATCCTTGTCAAGCTGACCGATCGGCCAGGCAGCGGTAATGAAAATGATAGACGCACCCTTCGATACGCGGCTGCGCCGCACTCAGGATGCATCTATGATTTCGACTTTGCAGAGGTTGTCAGTCAGGCCAGCGCGGCAACGGGCGCGGCGTACTGCTCGGCAATGCGCAGCGCAGTTGCGTGCACCAGCGTGCGCAGCGAAGCCGGCTCGATCACTTCGGCGCGCGCGCCAAAGCTGAGCACCTGCTCACAGGCGTGCTGCTCGCCTTCAAACAGCATCTCGACGCGCATGCGCCCATCTGC
>LJCR01002607.1 GCA_001399705.1 Kouleothrix aurantiaca | reverse complement strand
GGCCGCGCCCGCGCACCTGCCCGATCTGCTCGTAGCGGCCGGCCATTTCCTTCAGGCCCTGCATGAAGTAGCTGCCCACGCGCGCGGCGTTGCCGGCCAGCTCTTCTTCCACCAGCGACAGCACCTCATACGCGGCGGCGCAGGCCAGCGCGTTGCCGCCGTAGGTGTTGCCGTGCGAACCCGGCTCCCAGCGCTCGGTCAGCTCGCGCCGCGCGATCATCGCGCCAATCGGCACGCCGCCGCCCAGGCCCTTGGCCGAGGCGACGATGTCGGGCACGATGCCTTCCTGCTCGAACGCCCACATCGTGCCGGTGCGGCCCACGCCGCTCTGCACTTCGTCGCAGATCAGCAGAATGCCATACTGGTCGCAGATTTTGCGCAGGCCCTGCATGAAGCCCGGCGCGGGCACCAGGTAGCCGCCCTCGCCCTGGATCGGCTCGACAATAATCGCGGCCACGTCGCGCGGCGGCGCGATGGTGTGGAACAGCGTTTGCTCGATGTAGTTGAGGCAGACCTCGGTCACGCGCTCGGGCTCAACATCGAAGGGCGGGCGGTAGGGGTTGGCGTAGAAGGCGTGGAAGGTGCCCGGAACCAGCGGGTAGTAGCCGCGCCGCTGCACCGGCTTAGACGCAGTGAGCGAGAGCGAGCCGTACGAGCGGCCATGGAACGCGCCCAGAAAGGCGATGATGCCCTGCCGGCCGGTGACGTAGCGCGCCAGCTTGATCGACGCCTCGACGGCCTCGGTGCCCGAGTTGCAGGGGAAAACCTGCCACTCGTGCTCGGCGGGCATCAGGCTGGTCAGCTTCTCGCCAAACTTGACCATTGGCTCACTGTAGAAGTCGGTGCCGGCCATATGAATGAACTTGCTGGCCTGCTCTTGCACGGCGCGCACCACGCGCGGGTGCGAGTGCCCGGCCGACACCACCGCGA
>LJCR01002604.1 GCA_001399705.1 Kouleothrix aurantiaca | reverse complement strand
GCGGTGTAGAACATCACCGGGGTGCTGGCGATGCTGGGATCCGAGCGGAGCATGCGCACAAAGGCAAATCCATCGATGTCGGGCATCAGCACATCGGCGATCACCAGGTTGGGCCGGGCCGCGCGCACAACATTAAGCGCCACTTCGGCATTCTGGGCTTCCAGGGTTGTATAGCCCGCATAGCCAAGCAGCGTCACAAGCACATCGCGATTGGTTGCGCGGTCGTCGAGCACAAGGATGGTCGCCATGATCCATACTCCTGAGTGGGCGGAAAATGATTGGTCGCTCTCGCCAGCTGGGCTGCTTATGTATCGGCGGCGGTGTTGGCCGGCAATTTCAGCGTGAAAATGCTCCCGCGCCCATATGTGCTGTCGAGGGTGATGGTGCCGCCAAGCACATGCGCCAGCTGGCAGGCCAGGCGCAGCCCCAGCCCGGTGCCTTCGCGCTCGCGTACCTCGGGCGAATCGACGCGCCCAAACTCCTGGAACAGGCGCGCCTGGTCGGCCGATTTAATGCCGATGCCGGTGTCGTGGATGGCGAACGCTACCATGGCCTGCCCCTCATTGATGTGCTGGTTGACAATCACCCTAATTTCGCCTTGGTCGGTGAACTTAATCGCGTTGCCGACCAGATTGATCAGAATTCGGTTGAGCGCGCGCTCGTCGCTGCGCAGCACAATTGGCTCGGCGGGCATTTCGCTCACGAAGCGAAGTTGCTTGGCATCGGCCAGTGGGCGCAGGCTGGCGGCAAGCGTGGCAATCATATTCTGGCATTGTATCATTGTCAGGTGAATATCAACACGCCCGGCTTCGATTTTCGCCAGATCAAGAATATCATTGATCAGGCTGATCAGCTGACGCGTGCTATGCTGGATCGTTCGTAGCTGGTATTCCTGCTCAGCGTTCAGCGGGCCGGGCATATGCATCAGCAA
>LJCR01002601.1 GCA_001399705.1 Kouleothrix aurantiaca | reverse complement strand
ATGCAGATCTTTCGCGATCTCAACCGCGAGCAGGGCATGACCATCATCATTGTGACGCACGACCCCGAAATTGGCCGGCAGATGGATCGCGTGATTGGCCTGCGCGACGGGCGGCTCAGCCCGAACATTCTGCACGAATACTATAACGTTGCGCCGACGCTGGCGATTGCCGGCTAGGATAGTTTGGGAAGAAGCACCCCTATGCTCAAAGAACAGTTTTTCATGGCGATTGACAGCCTGCGCGCCAACAAATTTCGCTCGCTGCTGACCATGCTGGGTATCATTATTGGCGCGAGCACGCTGGTGGCGGTGCTTTCGCTCGGCAATGCCGTGCAGGGGCAGGTGTTCGAGCAGTTCATCGACCTGGGCACGCGCCGCATTGCCGTGCAGCCCGGCGACCCGAACGCCAAAGGCGCGCGCGACGTGCCGGGCTACGGCCTGCTTTCGATCGAAGATTACCGCGCCCTTGAGCAGCTGGTGGCCCAGCACCCGGCGATCTTCCGCGTGATTGTGCCTGAGGTGGCCCTGCCCACCGAGGTGCGCGCCGGCACGGTGGCTGTCGAATCGACGCTCACCGGCACAACTGCGCCCTACAAGCAGGTGCAAACCACGCCGGTGGCGTATGGGCGCTTTCTGACCGATGCCGACGAGCAGGCGCTGGCCCGCGTCGGCGTGATCGGCTACCTGACGGCCAAAGACCTGTTTGGCGAAAGCCCCGAGGCCCTGCGCGCCGCGCTTGGCAAAACCGTAGAGGTCGATGGCCAGGCCATTCAGGTGATTGGTGTGCTGAAAGAAAACGGCGGCCCGTTTTCAACCGACCGGCGCGTGTATTCGCCGCTCGGCACGGTGCGCCTGCGCCTGGTGGGCGATCTCGATCTGCCCGGGCGCGGCCTGCGCATGACAAGCCTTCTGCTGGGCCTTAACAGCGAGC
>LJCR01002602.1 GCA_001399705.1 Kouleothrix aurantiaca | reverse complement strand
GGTCTGCCCTGACAGCCACCGTCTGGGCGCAAGAAACTTCTGGCCTGTGCGGGGGCATGCGCACCAAACGTTCGGCACGCCGGCCACATCAAATTTTCATTAAAATTGAGCGCACGAGTGCAGGCCGTACAGCCTGGCTGAATAGGCTGCCAGGCGCATCACAACGCCAAACCCGGCTCGCCGCGCCGCGTATGGTATAATGCGCAACCTGAAAGACGCAGTGAATGGGGGAAAAGCGTGACCTATTCGCTGGCGCTGGGGCCATTTCATCCCGCGTGGCGCGGCCCCCAGCGCTTTGACTTGAGGGTTGCCGGCGAGCGCATCGCCGATGTTGAATATCACGATGGCTTCAACGAGCGGGGCTGCGCCGAGCGGCTGCCGCGGCTCGATCTACCCCAGGCGCTCCACCTCGTCACCCGTGTATGCGGCACATGCTCGTTTGCGCACTCGCTGGCTTTCTGCCAGGCGATCGAGCAGCTGTGCGGCACCGAAGTTTCCGAGCGCGCCCAGCTGCTGCGCTGCGTCGCCGCCGAGTTCGAGCGGATCGCGTCGCACACGCGCGCGGCGGCTGGCATCCTTGGCGCGCTGGGCATGGACGCCTACGCCGCCGATCTGGGCAACCTGCGCGAGCAGGCCCAGCACGCCCTGCTGGCGCTCAGCGGCGCGCGCACCATCCCCGATCTGTGTGTGCCGGGCGGGCTGCGGCGCGACCTGGCTGCGCGCGACCGCGAAGAAATGCTGGTGGCGCTGCCCAAGCTCAACCGCGGACTGTTTCGCTTTCTCGATCGGCTGATCGACCATCGCCCGCTGCTGGCGCGCACCGTTGAAGTGGGCGCGCTGACGCGCGCTGCCGCCGAGCAGTTTGGCGTGCGCGGCCCGCTGGCGCGCGCCTCGGGCATCGCGCGCGACACGCGCGCCGACGCGCCCTATG
>LJCR01002606.1 GCA_001399705.1 Kouleothrix aurantiaca | reverse complement strand
GTGCGTACGTGCTTGATGGCGATCGATCAGCAATGGAGGCAGCGGAATTCTTAAATTCAAACACGCCGCCAAACGCACGCGTCGAAACCTACGAAAGCGAGCTGTTCTTCTTTTTGCAGCGCCCATATCACTTCCCGCCTGACCAATTGCATGTGGCGCTGAATCGGCAGATGGTATTGAAGCAAGCTGTACCTATTCACTACGATCCGCTGGCGACACAGCCGGATGTTGTGGTCGTAGGCTCATTCAGCCGCATGTGGCAGTTGTACCGTATTGTGCCAGCAACACCAGGGTTTCGGCTGGTGCGCAGCTTTGGTGTATACGACATTTATGAACGTATCGATTCCTACTAAGCGAACGAAGCTTGGGCTAAGCACCCTGGCCCTGTCTGTTCCGCTGGCGATCGTGTTAGCGGCGGCAGGTCTGTGGAATCTGGCCGGACCAGGCATGTGGTGGGATGAGGGCTGGACGCTCTCGGTGGCGCGCACCTGGGCCGAGCGCGGGTTTTATGGGCGCGTGCTTGAAGGCCAGTTGGCGCCGCCGGGCCTGGAGGCGGCGATGAGTGTTACTGGCCCGGTCGCGCTGAGCTTTCGGCTGTTTGGCGTGGGCCTCTGGCAGGGGCGGCTGGTTGGCATTCTCTTTTTGGCGCTTGCTTTTGCGCTGCTCTACAGCTTGGCTCAGCGCTTGTTCAACCGACGGGTTGCGCTGGCCACCCTCGCTGTGCTGCTGCTGACCCCTATGCACCCGCAACTCCACCCGTTGCTCATGGCGCGCCAGGTGCTGGCTGAAACGCCAATGTTTGCCTACCTGCTCTTGGGCTACTTCTTTCTTCTGTTTGGCCTGGAACGCTCACGTTGGTGGCTGGTGCTGGCCGCATTTTTTTGGGGCGTTGGGCTGATTACCAAAGCTCAGGCGCTGCCGTTCTGGCTGG
>LJCR01002603.1 GCA_001399705.1 Kouleothrix aurantiaca | reverse complement strand
AGCGCGCCCAGAAGATGATCGGCAGCACAATAAACTCATTCGCCAGCATGCCCCCGCCAATCACGTCGGGGTTGCCGTGGTTGAAATGGCAGGTCGCCGCCGAGACGCCCGGCCCAATGCCGTCGTACACCTGCTCGGGCATCAGCCCGAACTTGCCCGGATAGTAGTGACCCTGCAAGTTGCGCCCAACCTGGTCGTGCTGGTTGCCCAGGCCGTCGGGGTGCTGCGCTGAGCGCGAGTTCAGCAGCAGGCGCGCCGTTTCGATTGCGCCAGCCGAGCACACAACCACCGCCGCGCGCGGGCTGTGGCGCTGGTCATTCGCGTCGTAGTACGAAACGCCGATCACGCGCCCATCCGAGTCGGTGTCGATCCGCTCGACCATCGCGCCCGTCACCAGCTCGCAGCGCCCGGTCGCCAGCGCGCGCGGGATCATCGTGTTGTGCGTGCCGTTCTTTGCGTCGCTCGGGCAGGCGAACCCTACGCAGTGCTGGCAGTTGATGCAGGCGGCGCGGCCCTGGTAGGGCACCGAGTTGATCAGCACCGGCACGGCCAGCGCCGGCCAGCCCAGCGCCGCCGCGCCCGCGCGCATCACTTCGCCCTGGCGGTTGTTTGGCACCGGCGGCATGGGGTAATCCTTGGCGCGCGGCCAGATGCGCGCGCTGGCGCCGCTTTCGCCAGCCACGCCCACTTCCCACTCGGCGCGCTCGTAGTAGGGCGCCAGCTCATCGTAACCAAACGGCCAGTCGGCCAGTGAGCTGCCCGCCGGCACGCCGTAAGCGCTGGCCATCGCGAAATCGGTGGGCAGGAAGCGCCACGCCTGCGCGCCATACACGGGCGTGCCGCCGCCCACCGCCGCCGCGTTGCTGTTGTAGCGGTCGTCGTGGGGCGGCACGGTCGCCTCTTCGCCGCTCAGCCCAACAAAAACCCGCGG
>LJCR01002605.1 GCA_001399705.1 Kouleothrix aurantiaca | reverse complement strand
TCTCGACCGAGTCGGCGATCAGCTCGCGCGAAGGCAGCGAGTAGCGCATGCCCTCGTAGCCCATCACAATGCCGTCGTCCACGCCAATGGTGTTGAACTCGAACGGCACGCCGCCGGCTGCGCGCACGGCTTCTTTCACCACGCGCCCGAACTCCTGCAGGTGGACGTGGCCGGGAATAATGTCGACGTAGGAGTTGCAGATCGCAATAAACGGCTTTTCGAAGTCGGCCTCGTCGCGGATCTGGCCGGTGGCGCGCAGCAAGCTGCGGTGGGGTGCGCGCTCGAACCCGCGCTTGATGGTATCGGAACGCATAGCAAAGCTCTCCTATGGGCAAGCTGCCAGAGCAAGCCCAGGCTTGGAACGACCCCGTGGTCTAACGCAGCAGCGCGGCGCTGGTGTGGGCGGCGGTGGCGGCGGGCCAGGCGCGGCGCTGAACAGGAATAGTGCTTTCAGTTATGGTGCGGGCGGCAGTGCTCGCAGCTGGCGTCCCGGCCGGCATCGGCAGGGGAGGGGCAGGAACCGACGCGACTAGCGCGTGCGACGTGGCGGCGTGCGAACCGGTATGGGCACGGGTACCGGCGCCGGGCGCTGCGGTGTCAAGAGTTGCTCCAGCAGTTTCTTGAGTTGGTTGATCATAGCTGTCGCTTTCGGCTGGCCGGGCGAAACGCGCAGCGCCGCTCGCTTCATCCGGGCCGCATGTAATCGAAAGGCCCCTCCGCGCTTGGAGGGGCCTGACAGTTGACTTACGCTGCGCTGACCTTGCTTCCCCCCAAGCAGTTATAGACCCGTGATAATAATCAGGGCTACAAGTACCAGGGATAGGAGGAGGCTGTGGTTCGTGCGCGTCATAGGATATGTGCCGTTTCGTACAACCGAACTGGCGTGAGTATACTCGATCAGTCCGCAGGCTGTCAAGTAGGAATCCACAAG
>LJCR01002600.1 GCA_001399705.1 Kouleothrix aurantiaca | reverse complement strand
GGGCGGCGGCCGGACGGCACGCTGCTGCCGCCCCAGGACGTGGTGCCCTGGGCGCTCCTGTACGAGGCACTGCCGTTCTTCAACGTGCGGCCCTCGACCTACGCCAAGATGGACGCCAAGTCCAGGGCGCTATTCAATGAGCTGGCCCCCGTCGTCCGCGCCGCGGTCAACGGGAAGCCAGAGGACGCCTGGTCCGCCGCGGTCTATATGGCCGCGCGCATGGAGCAGGAAGGCGTCAAGATGCCCGATGGCTTCAAGGGCACCGACCCGGGCAACCCGCCTCCCGGCACGGACGCGCGGCGGCCGCGGATCGTCATCGAGGGCGACCAGGTCATCGACGCCAGCCAGATGCAGGGCGGCGGCGGTGGTGGCGGCGGGATGGACATGGACGTCGAGTTCAAGGGCCATGTGACCGTCAAGGGGCAGATGCCCGATGGTGACGGCCAGGGCGGCGGCGGCCAGACCATCTTCTCCGGTGGGGTCACCTACGAGGAGGAGCAGCAAAACCGCGGCCGGCAGTATCAGCCGGCCCAGAACCGCGGCCAGCAGAACCAGCAGGGCCAACAGAACGGCCAGCAGGGCGGCGGTCAGGGGCAGTCGGGCGAGCAGTCCGGCCAGCAAGGTGGCGGTAGCGGCAGCGGACAGTCTGGCCCGCAGGACCAACAGGGCGGCCAACAAGGCGGAGGCGGAGGCGGCGAGCAGGGCGCACAGGGCCAGCAGGGGCAGCAAGGCGGAGGCGGAGGCGGCGGCGATCGCCAGTACCAGCAGGCCGGCCAGCATGGCGATCAGCAGGGCGGCGGAGCGGGCGGCCAGCAAGGTCAGCAGGGCCAGGGCGATCAGCAGGGTGGCGGTGGTGGCGGCCAGCAGGGCCAGGGTGAAGACGACGACACGAACGGCCGCGGCAAGGGCTGGCGGAAGGGGCTGGGCCAGGG
>LJCR01000259.1 GCA_001399705.1 Kouleothrix aurantiaca | reverse complement strand
GCGCGACAATGCGCTGCACCAGCGTGCGGGCGGTGATGTCGCCGCTGCCGATGTTGGCGAACAGATCCTCGATCGTACGCACGCCGGCGAGCTGGGCGATATCTTCAAAGGCGATGCTCATGCCCAGGCGCTTCAGCTCTTTTTCCAGCAGGTCGCGCCCGGCGGCCTCGTTTTCGTCGCGGCGCAGGCGCTTGAAGTAGCGGCGAATATGGTTGCGCGCGCCCGATGTCTGCACGAAGTTCAGCCAGTCGCGGCTGGGGCCACGCGCGTTCTTGGTCGTCATCACCTGCACGATTTCGCCGCTCTGAAGCTGGTAGTCGAGCGGCACCAGCCGGTTGTTGACTTTCGCGCCCACGCAGCGGTTGCCAACTTCGGAGTGGATGCGGAAGGCGAAATCGACCGGCGTGGAGCCAACCGGCAGGTCGATGATCTTGCCCTTGGGCGTGAAGACGTAGACCTGCTCTTCGAGCACATCCGACTTGAGCGACTCCACGAACTCGCGCGCGTCGGTCAGGTCGCGCCGCCACTCGATCAGGCCGCGCAGCCACGCCAGCTTGGCTTCGAACGAGGCGTCGGAGCGGCCAAAGCCTTCTTTATAGCGCCAGTGCGCGGCAATACCGTGCTCGGCGACTTCGTGCATCTGCTGGGTGCGGATCTGGATCTCGCAGGGCTGCCCGCCGGGGATGAGCACCGTGGTGTGGAGCGACTGGTACATGCTTTCCTTGGGGTTGGCAATATAGTCGTCGAACTCGCCCGGCACCGGCGGCCACATACCGTGCGCGATGCCCAGCGCCTGGTAACAGTCGCCCACGCTTTTGACGATCACGCGCACCGCCAGCTGGTCGTAGATCTGGTCGAGGCTGACGCCCTTGCGCTCCATCTTGCGATAGATCGAGTAGATATGCTTGGGCCGGCCGGTGATGTCGGCCTTGATGCCTTCTTTGTCAAGCGCCTGGCGCAGCCGGCTGATCACGCGGTGGATGATCTTCTCGCGGGCGTCGCGGCGCAGCGCCAGCGCCCGGCTGATCTCCTGATACTTGTCGGGGTTCAGCAGCGCGAACGAGCGGTCTTCCAGCTCCCACTTGATCTGCCAGATGCCGAGGCGGTGCGCAAGCGGCGCGTAGATGTCGAGCGTTTCGCGGGCGTTGCGCTGCTGGCTTTCGGTCTTCATCGCGGCGATCGTGCGCATGTTATGCATGCGGTCGGCCAGCTTCACCAGCACCACGCGCGGGTCGTCGGCCATGGCGATAAACATCTTGCGGTAGGTGCCGACCTGCGCTTCTTCTTTGGTCTGCGCTTCGAGCGCCGAGAGCTTGGTGACGCCATCCACAAGGTGCGCGACCTCGCCGCCAAACGCCTGCGCCACCTGCTCTTTCGTCACCGAGGTATCTTCCACCACGTCATGGAGCAGCGCGGCAGCGATTGAGTTCACATCGAGCCGCAGCTCGAGCAGCAGGTTGGCGACGGCCACGGGATGATCGATGTAGGGCTCGCCGGAAGCGCGCTTCTGCGTTTTGTGGGCCTCGTGCGCGATTGCGTAGGCCGCGCGGATCGTGGCCGTGTCGCGGGCAAGCTCGGCGTTGTGCTGCTGGTAGGCGCTGAAACGCTGGACAAGATCATCGGCGGCAGGGCTAGACATCTGCTCGGGGTCGGGGCGCAGCGGCTGAACCTGTGGCGTGGCACTGGCGCGACGAGGCGGGCGGGCGGGGTCGGTCGTGGCATCGCTCGCGACCGGTGCCGGTGTGAGTCTTACTTCCATATTACTACGTTCTGCCGCAGCGCTGCGAGCCGATTGCGCGTGGTGGCGGGGTCACGCGTTGTTGGGTGCGGTTTAGGTAGCGGGTAGGATAGCACGGAGGGTGGGGGCTGTCAAGGAATTTTGTGTGGGCAACCAGGTCATGTCAAAGTTGGAACAAGGACGAGATCTATCCACAGATGACGCAGATGACACAGGTATGCAGTCTCTCATCGGCAGAATCTGCGTCATCTGTGGATGCATTTTGGGATTTTGGATATGGCCCTGGTATGAGGCGATAGGCAGGCCGCCCGAACAAATTTGAAGCTTGTCAGGGCCGGCCTGTGTGTCGGCCCCCACCCCGAAACCTACGCCTCGGGCGCGTAAACGATCACGGCATTGGAAGAAGCTGTGAGCTGGCCCTGGTAGGCGGCGCGCGCCTGCAAGGCGTCGGCGGCGAAATTGGCAATCGGCAGAGCCGACAGATGAACGTAGCCGTCGTCCTTCGCCATCAGCAGCAGCGCGGTTTGCTCACCCTGCCAGGCGATGTCGGCGTACACCCCTGGCGTAACGGCGTCGCCAACCGTGATCGACTGCTCGTCGAGGCCGTTGGCCTTGAAGGTTTGCAGCGTGGTTTCGTTCAGCGAGTAATCGCTCGACGAGGCGATCATGAGCTGGCTGCCGCCGGGCGACCAGAGCAGGCGGCGCACGTAGCCCTGGCGCTCGGGAATAAGCACCTGCTCGCCGGGCGCACTTGCCGACACCACGGTCACTTTCATCGTTGGAACCGAGCCCATGCCCGGCTGCCCGGTGATGATCGCCACATGCGCGCCATCGGGCGCCGGCACCGCGCCCAGGAAACTGCCCTCGTACACCATGCGCTCCGAGCCGTCTTCCGTATTCACCAGGGTGACGTTGCGCGGCGGGGCATCGGTGGCCCACATGATGTCTGCTGTAAACAGGCCGCCCCTGGTCCATTCCATCGGGCGCGCAATCAGCGGCAGCGGGTCGTTTGGCGAGGCGACGGTGGTCGTGCCTTTTTGCAGCTCCCGCATGGTGCCAGTGGCCAGATCATACACCTGCAGCGACCATGCTGGCTCGTTCAGCATGGTCAGCGCCAGCGAGTGGCCGTCGGGCGCGAAGGCAAAGCCCACCACCATGCCGGCGAGTTCCTTTTCGAGGATGCGCGTGAACGTGCTCATATCGACAACGACGAGCTTGCCATCCTCGCCGGTGTAGGCGATGAATGCGCCGCCCGGCGCGCTTTGGATGATGCTAGACGGCGCGGGCAGGCCCTTGCCTTCGAGATTGAGCTGTTCGTCGTCGCCGTTGAGCGCGCCGCCAACGAGCACCCACGGCACATCGCGTGGCAGGGCGCTGTTCGTGGCCGGGGCCGCCGTGGGCGCGGGTGCGCTGGTTGGGGCTGGCGAGTCGGTTGGCGCGGGCGCAACGGTAGGTTCTGCGGTCGGGGCAGGCATATCTGTCGCGACCGGCGCGCTGGTCGGCGCGGGTGCGCTGGTCGCAGCCGGTGCGCTGGTTGCGGCCGGCGCGCTGGTGGGCACAGCTGCGCCGGGCGATGAGGCGCAGCCAGCCAGGGCCAGCGCGGCCAGCAGCACACCCAGCGAACGCCGATCTATATGAAGCTTACGCATGAGTTCCTCCTGCACAACAAAGCAAAGGTCGTTATCCCAGACGCTGTTTGGGCGTCGTAGGTTTCAACACAATACTAGCGTGCAAGCGGGCGCGAAACGATGATCGTGTGGTGATCGGCGCGTGATAAGCGAATTGTGAGGGTATCAGGTTGGTAGAACCGAGAATCAGCCAGGGTAAGATCATAGAGCATAGAGAGGTTGTACAAGCCACCAGTGACAGGCTCGCGCTCTTACCTATCTGTGTCATCTGCATAATCTGTGGAAAATTTCTCCATCAGCGCATCAGCCGCCCACGTCGCCGGCGAGCACGGTATGAAGCGTACCCTGCGCATCGCGCACGCGCAGCGCGCCGCTCGGCTCGACATCTTCGGCGGTGCCATGCAGCTCGCCAATGGGCAAACGCACCTGCACCGGCTGACCGAGGGTGGCCAGCCGCGCGCGCCAGCGCTCGAACAGGCTGTGGCGCTGGCCCTGACGCAACGCGCTGTACTCCCGGTCAAGCTGCACCAGCAGGGCGCGCAGCAGCGAAAGGCGATCGACGGGCTGGCCGAGCGATGCGCTCAGGCTGGTGGCCTGCTGCCCGAGGTCGCGGCCATCTACCACGCCCTGCGGCGCCCAGTTGACATTGATGCCCATGCCCAGCACCACCCAGCCGACTCGGTCGCCAGCCAGGTCAAGCTCGCTGAGTACGCCGGCAGCTTTGCGCGGCCCGGCAGGCGTGGGCAGAAGTAAATCATTCGGCCATTTCAGGGCGGCTTGAATGGGTGGGGCCTGCTCAACCGCCGCGCACAGCGCCACGCCCGCCAGCATCGTGAGCAGAAAGGCGTCGGTGGGCGGCAGCCAGGTGGGCCGCAGCAGCACCGAGAGCAAGAGACTCGTGCCGGGCGGCGCGGCCCAGCCCCGGCCCAGGCGGCCACGCCCGGCGACTTGCTGGTCGGCCAGCACCACTAACCCCTCAGGCTGACCGGCACGCGCCCGTTCGCGCGCAATGTCATTGGTCGAGCCGAGCTGCGGGTAGCACTCAACCGACTGCCCAATCACGTTGATCGGCAGCTCGCGCTGAATGATTGCAGGGGTCAGGTCCATGCAATGGTCTCCGTGCGATAGCCAGCAGGAAGAAATGACTCGCAGATTGGATGGCACAGAGCACCAATGTTCCAGCGTCATCGCGCGTAGGGATTCGTGTACACATTACAGTGGTATCTGCGTAATCTGCGTAATCTGTGGATCAGGTTGCGTTCACTCGCGCTGTGCTCCTACCGGCTCACCAGGCGATCAAAGGCGTCGTCGTCGAGCTCGGCCAGCGTGTCGACCACAACGTCGGCCTGGAGATCGGTGTGCGACGAGCGAATGCCCACCGTGCGCATGCCGCCGCGTCGCCCGCCTTCCAGCCCGGCCGGCGCACCTTCCAGCACTACGC
>LJCR01000026.1 GCA_001399705.1 Kouleothrix aurantiaca | reverse complement strand
AGGCGCTTGAGCAAGCGATAGAGCAAGCACTTGCGTTGATTTCTTCCGCCGACGCTCGCGCCTTTTTCGCCCATTGTGGGTACCGCCTCTGGCCGATCCGAGATCAATGATTATGCTCTTTGCTATAGTGTGTTCACGCCTCTGTTTATTTTGCCGACCACATCAAATCCGGGGCTCGGGGCAAGGCCCCGACGCCGGGGGCGCAGGGGCGAGCGCCGCCCCCACGGCCCGAGCCGACAGCATATGGGGCGGGCACAGTTTGATAGATGCCTTGCTCCTATCCACAACAAATGATATCGAACTCCTGAAGCGCATAGTAACGTATCTTTCTTATAACCTTCGTCGTTTACCAATATGAGGGGTGCCTAACGAACGGTGCTGCAAATCAGCCTGCAGAATGTGCAAAATGACAGATTTTTGCTACGTTTCCGTATACTGCCTGTGGTATACTCTGTCGTATTCTTTTGGCACTGCCCAACCGAACGCTTTCGACTGGCGCGCTTGAACGCAAAAATCACTATCATGCTTCCGTTTTAACACCGCAATTTCGCTCCTGCTGCGCACGCACTTTGGTCTTCAATAATCGGTAGCCGCTGACACAATCGCTGGTCGCATGTCTTTCGCAACCTAGTCTCCATGCCATTCGCATACGCGCTATGATGCTAAAATAGTGTGGTTTAATCGCGCCCAGATTTCGAGGCTTTCGAGCAATGAGTAAATCTCACAGTGCTGGCCAACTGTTCATTGTCGATAATGGCGACACCAATTGGAAAGTACGTTCTTATATAGCTGAATGGTGCGATCTTTCGAAGGCTATTGATATTGCAACCGGCTATTTCGAAATTGGCGCGCTACTGTCGCTGGGCGAAAAATGGCAGGCGGTTGATCACATTCGCATTCTGATGGGCGATGAGGTTTCGTTACGCACCAGGCGCGTCTTTGCGGAAGGGTTAGGCCGCATACAAAGCAAGCTGGAAAACAGCCTTGAGGGCGAGAAAACGCAGAACGACTTTCTGGAAGGTGTGCCGGCGATTGTCGAGGCAATTCGGTCGGGAAAGATTGAGTGCCGCGTATACCGCCAGGAAAAATTTCACGCCAAAGCCTATATCACTCACGCCCGTTCGACTGTTGTGGGTTCGTTTGCGCTTGTTGGTTCTTCAAATTTTACCTTCCCGGGCTTGAGCGATAACGTTGAGCTGAATGTCAAGATCCGGGGTTCCGAAGTTCAGCTGCTTCAGGAATGGTACGAGCACTATTGGGAAAATGCAGAAGACGTCACTGCTGACATCCTGCGCACGATCGAGCGCCACACGAACCCCCACACGCCGTTTGAGGTGTGGTTCAAGGCGCTTGACGAGTTTTTCCGCAACCGTGAGCTGGAGCCAGATGCCTGGGATGAGGATCGTTCAACCGTTTTCAAGCTGCTCGATAAATATCAGCGCGATGCGTACCGCAACCTGATGCAGATTGCCGATCTTTACGAGGGCGCGTTTCTGTGCGATGGTGTTGGCCTGGGCAAGACCTACGTCGGCCTGATGCTGATCGAGCGTCTGGTCTTCAAAGAAGGCAAGCAGGTTGTGCTCTTTGCGCCCAAAGCCGCACGCGAAGATGTGTGGGAGCCGGTGCTTCGGCGCTATTTGCCGCGCGTGTTTAGCGGCTTTGTGAATCTCAAAATTTTCAACCACACCGATCTCCAGCGACAGGGGAATTGGCCAGAGGACATCGCACTTACCATTCGCGATGCCGATGTGATTCTTATCGACGAAGCGGATCATTTCCGCAACCCCGGCATCAAGGGCGAAGGCGTGCGTGCTCCATCACGCTATCGCCAACTTCAAGACGATATTCAATCGGGCGATAAACCCAAACAGGTTTTCTTTCTTACAGCAACACCTGTGAACAACTCGGTTCATGATTTTCGCCATATCATCGAACTATTCACTGGCGGCGACGAGCGGCATTTTGCCCCCACCCTGGGCGTGCACAGCCTGCGCTCGCATTTCATTCAGCTTGAGAAAACGATTCTCAAGCAGTTGCCAAAAGCCAGCCAGCTCGACATGATGGTTGAAGCCGAAATGCAGGAAGCCGAACGTGTGCTGCGTACCGATGCCGTGTTCGATGCATTGGTTGTGCAGCGCAGCCGCGCATATGTGAAAGAAAGCCAGCGCCTCGTTGAGAAAATCTCGTATGACCAGAAAACTGTGTGGCTGGATAAGGCGCAGCGGCGCGGCTTTCGTGGCGTGCCGGAGGCCGTCTGGAACTTCCACATTGGCGGCTACTAGATCTGCGAGAAATGGCTGAAAGATCGCAAAGGCCGCGCGCTCGCGCCGGAAGACATCGAGCACTACCAGCGTATCGTCGTCGCGCTCCACGAAACCATCGGCCTGATGCAGCGCATCGACGACGTGATCGAGGAGCATGGCGGCTGGCCGGGGGCGTTTAGTGGGGCGTAGCAAAGTAGTAGCGGCCTGCCATCGCAACAGCACAAAACAGCCCCAACGGAGCAGCGACTATGACTACCGAGCAAAAAGTAACAGCGTTTATTATTGTCAATGCCCTTCTGCCCGATGAGTATTATGCGCGCGTTGTGCGGCAGGCGCTGGATGCGTGCCGGCGGGGGGGCTGGCAATCAGGCCAAATCCCTCAGGCATGCGCTCGACAAGCATATTGCTTTGCCGGGCTTTCAGTATAGCGTTTCCAAGGCACTTGCTACCGCCAAGTTCGACGCACTATGCGAGCTGGTGATGAGCTCGGCTCGCAGTCGGCCGCCTTTGCTGGAAGCGATTCTGCGCGCCTGGGTTGAAAGCGAAGCCGAGCTGAAGCACGCGGTTCGGGCGGCCCTGGCGCAGCACGATATTGCGCTGGCCGGCATGAAACAAGGCATCAGCGTGCCGCCTGAACCTGCGCTTGCCACCGTGCTGCTTGAATTGCAGGAAACACTGCCTGGCCGCAAGCTCGAAGATATTCACCTGATGGTCGCCTGTGAGTCGGGGCAATTCCCACTGTCTGCGGCCGATACCCCTGACGCACACGCAGCCGAAGAAACCGACGACGAGCCTGGCACCGATTGCGACGCCGCGCCTGACGACGCTGATCATTCAGCAAACGGCGCGAGCAATGTTCCGTTCCCAACAACGTATAGCAGCCAAACCAGCGGAGCGGATGGCGCGGAAGGAGAGGGTATGCAGTGGCATAGTCTGCTTGGCGAACTTGCCCACCTGCCAGCGGAAGCAGCCGAGTGGGATGACGAGAACGTTGGGGGGTTTGTGGCCGCAGTGCAGGCCTTAGCTGCGCAAAAGCGCGATGAACGTGTGGCCGGCCACCTGGTTCTACAGCAAGCTATTGAAACCCTGCGCAGCGAACAGGCTGAAGCGATTGAGTTTCACGACCTTGGCGGTATCGCATCCTGGGAAGCTGAAAATGTGCCACGGCAGCGCGCCCGGGCAGCGGCCAGCGATGTTGCACAGCTATGCACTGCCCTGGCAGAAGAAAGCGCGCTGCGCCACCAGCAAAGCCAGCTCAAAAAACGCCGTGAGCAAGAAGCGTTTCAGCCAGCCATTCAAAAGCTCTGCGAGCAAATTGATCAGCGCTACCAGGCGCTGCATGTGCTATTTGCCAGCGATAGCGCCGCCGGGCCAGGCAACAATCAGGCCAATGCCGAGCCACGCAATGGAGCAGCCGAGGAACCGGCGGTCTCTACCCTCAGCGAAACCTCCGCAGCGCCAGCCCCCACGCCTGACACATCACGCAATGGCGATGCAGGTGAGGGGAGCGGCAACGAGAACATAGCGGAAGATATAACGCCTGTTGAGGCTCCCCGCGAAATTGCGCCAGCAATCGCCGCTGCAAGCACAGCTAACAACAATGCAACTCCTGCTGAGAGCAGCTCCGCTCAGAGCGATGATCTTCCTGCATCGCAGGAGCTTGCAGCGGCAGACGGTAGCGGTAAAGATGTGGAGAGCCAGGAAGCTGCAATCGCTAATGATGCCAGCCAATCGTTGCCAGCCTTCGCCGAGGAACCGCAGAGCGACATTTCGGCCACAGTTGAAGAGTGGCAAGGCAGCGACGAGGCAGACATACCTGATAGTGGCGCTGATAGCCTGCTGGTTTTGGCAGCGGCTGAGGCTGAACAGGAGGATACCCCGGCTGCCGATGCAGATGTGCAGCTGCGCGACGAAGGAGATAGCGAAGCAGGCGGCGACAGCCCAGCCAAATTGCATGAGCAGTTGGGAAGCGAAGCCGACCAGGCCATTGCTGCGCCCGCAGAGGCAGATCCTGAGGCCGTGTTCTGGCAGCTGATCGATGAAGACGAAATGGCATTAGCCTACTGGATGGCGCGTTCAATTGAGGCCCATAAGGATGCGCCGCCAGTTCCCTCCGAGCTCATTGCAGCCGTCTTTGGCGCGCGCCAGGTAACATTCGATCATGCTGGCGTTGGCCCCCTCGTCGATGATCTTGCTGACATCGTGCTGGCATACGAACCAGAACATAGCGTCGTATCAGAACTATTGACGCTCGCTGCTGCACTGCGCCCCACGCTGCTGGCACCAACCACCGGCATGGTTGAATGGATCAAAGTACCTTCGTACTGCCCAACACTGCATGGGTGCACGCAAGCAATCCGCGAGTTTGCGCAGCATGGCATTGGGCTCCAGGAACTTATTCTTTCTGATGTCACTAATGTCGATGCGAAACAACGCCATGTCGTTGAAGCAGCAGAACAGGCGCAGCGCTGGTATCACGAGGCACAAACATTCAAGATCAGCTATGTTCCTGCCAGTATTGTCTGGAAAAAACTGATCGCTGCAAACGGCCCGCTTGCTGATTTTCTGCTCAAGGTGGGTAACAACCAGCGCGATAGCTACGATGAAGTCGAAACAGCGCTCAAGAGCTGGAATGATGAAGATTTTCGCAATAAGCAAATCAATGATATTGATCGGGCTCTTCGGAAGACAAACTGGGAGCAGATCAAGTACGAGGCGCTGGACCAACTGCATCACAATATTACGGATGCCTGCGGGTATGCCGAGCGCTGGTGCCGGGCGGTTGAGCACGTTCGCCGCATCGAAACCGAGGGCGATTGGTTATTTCGGCAGATAAGCCAGCTGCAGGCGCGCCTGCGCCAGGCCTTACCCGATGCGTGGGCAGCCATTGAGGAGCTGACCGCCAATCATACACCGGTTGCGCCAGCATCGCGCTGCCTGCAACGCGCGCTTGCCGATTGCCTTGAGCTGCTGCATATTCCCCTGCCAGGCGATGTTGCGCGCAAACCCTCTGTGGCCGCAACTCCAAATCAGTCGCTCCAAAAGTTACTTGCATCGAGGCTGTGGCTGCTGCCGCAAATCGATCTCGATACACAGCTCCAGCCAACGCCCGAAGCGCTTCTGGCTGCTGCTGCAACCATCGCACAACCCGCCTGCTGGAAAAATAGTGCAGCTACGGCGATTTCTGGCTGGCTCAAGCGCGAAGATTTTCGCGTTGTTGCCGGGTTGCGCGCGCAAACCGACGAAGAAATTGTGAGCGAAATCGACCAGCAGATCGCTGAAGCGCGCCAGAATGCCGCCGCAAAACTGCGGCTCCACGTTCGCGCCACAAGCGACAAAGTGGCGCTTGCCTACCAGGATGCGGTTCTGGATGAGGCTGTGCAGACCGAATATGTGGCAGTGGTAACGCAGATTGACGAACAGCCAACCGACAACTTTCCCGATGCACATGCGCGCCTTGCCGAGATTGAGCTTGCAGTCGAGCAGACCCGCGCGCAACGCCGTGCCGAGCTTGAACAAAGCTACCACACGCTCCGCCCAGAACTTGCAACGCGCACGAACCCAAATGCGCAGGCCGAGATCGAGCGCAGCGTAAAACAGGCAATGCAAGGGAACGACATCCGCATCATCGAGGAGTTGCTCGATAGTATTCAAAGTATTATCAATGGCAACACTACGGAAGAAACCTGGTGGCTTTCGCAAACGGAACAACATTTTTCCAACACGCCGCACAGCTATTTCAGCATACGCCCGGAACTCGCTCGAATTGCTAAAGAAGGCCTCCCACAGGCCGCAGAAAAATTAAAGCAGGGGTCGCTTCATGCGACGCTTACAATCGATAGTTCAGCAACAGAGGGTGCTACAGCACTCACGGCGTGGAAGCAGCTCAAACAAACGCCAGCTAAACTGAACATTATTGCGCTCAAAACGATCCTTGGGTTTCTTGGCATCGAAAACACAAACACTTTTGAAGTTGCACTCAAGGCCCCAACCCTGCGGCGCAATTGGGCGCATGCGCGAGTTGAGCTCAAGCAGATGGTCAACGCCAGGCCAATTGCCGAGTTTGGTTCGCGCGCCCGCCAGTACGATATTATCTGCTTGGAATCTGGTGTGGAAAGCATCGCGACGTCGATACAGCGCACGCAGATCGATACACAGGTATTCTTTCTGTTCTACTTTGGGACATTGTCGGCACAGCAGCTTCGTGACATTGGCCGGCTGAGCCGCAGCAAAGAAAAACGGCTAACGATTATTGCGCTCGATGAGCCACTGCTGCTGTTTCTTGCGCACGAAGCCGATCGCGCATTGCGCTTTCAAGTCCTTCTGCATTGCGCTTTAGCCTACACGGCGCTGAACCCATTCGTTCCCTACTGCCGTGGCCTTGTGCCTGCGGAAATGTTCTACGGGCGTGAAGACCTGATCACCGAACTGCAAGCACCGGCTGGACGCTGCATTATTTATGGTGGGCGGCAATTTGGGAAAACGGCGCTGCTCAATGAAACGCGCCGCCGCTTCGAGCTCAAGCCAGAACAACGTGCCTGGGTTGAAGATATCCTGAATATTGGTGCCTCGCCCGATCAGCCACCCAGCAGCATCTGGCTGCGGCTGCGCAGTATCTTCCGTGATCACTTGCGCCTTATCCCCGCGCAGGTAAAGACCGACCGCACCGAAGATATTATTGGCCATATTCGCAAGTCGCTGAATCAAAACGAAGGGCGACGCGTTCTGATCATGTTCGACGAAGCCGACAGCTTTTTAAGCGCAGATGGGCGAGAGGATTTTCGTACGGTCAGCGAATTGCGCCGGCTGATAATGGATACGCAGGAGCGCTTTAAAGTTGTTTTCTCGGGTTTGCACAGCGTGCAGCGTTTTGCTGCATACCCAAACAATCCGCTTGCCCAGTTTGGTTTGCCCATATGTATTGGGCCAATGCCCGCAAATATTGCGCGCGATGTGATCGAGCAGCCCCTGGCTGCCCTGGGTTACACATTCAGGGATGCAAATAGTATTCTGCGCATCCTTTCCTACACAGGCTATCACGCCGGGTTACTGCAAATATATGGCGATGCACTCATCCAATACCTGATGAATCGGGTGCGCGCTGGCGAGCCGCCGTACTATATCGAACAGCAGGATGTCGATCAAACCTATCTCCGAATGAAAAATATGGTTGTCGATCGGTTTAAGCTAACGTTGCGCTTAAACACCTATTATCGAGCGATAGCCATGGTATTTATTTGGGAACAATATGAATCGCGAACGTATGGCACCGCATATACAGCGAATGATGTCTTGCGTCTTGGGTCAGAATACTGGCCAGCCGGCTTCACGCGTATCGATGATGAAATGATCAATTCGTTGCTTGATGAAATGACGGGGCTTGGCATTCTTGTACGCACCAGGAGTAACAGCTACCGATTGCGCAGCCCAAATATTGTGCGGCTGATGGCGAGCGAATCGGACGTATTTGATGCAGTTGCGGCTTTTCAAAATCAAGAGCCGCCAGATTTCACCGACATCGATTCGCATCATGCAATACTCGAGCAGGATGCAATATCTCAGCACTACAGCCCGCTTACCTATGCTCAGACAAGGCTTCTTAATGCCCCACGATCAGGGGTGTCGCTCGTATTTGGCTCCAGTGCCACCGGTATCGATACGCTGACAACGGCACTCAGTCGCTTTGCGAGCCTGAATAGCGATAGTGGCGTGTTTACACCCATCATCCCACTTTCGGTATTGCGTGGCCGCCGGCTGGCTGCCTGGCTCGCAGAGCAACGCAAATCGTATACCAGCCACGATCGTCTCGTTTATACAGCACGCGTCGAAGGCACCGCCGATGAACTGCAGCATCTGCTTGAAGCAGCATTAACATGGGCGGAAGGTGTTTCAGCGCATGAACCACATGTAAGCGTATTTCTGATATTTGGGCCACAGGCAACTACAGCGTGGCTGCAAATCGCGTCGCTTAAACGCCAGGAACTGGAAAGTCGTGTTACTACCCTGGTCAGCCTGCAGCCGTGGAATACCATCGCGGTCAGGCAGCGCCTGCTGCACAATGATTTGTGGGCTTCGCACCTAGAGAAGCAAGTCATCGATGCTACTGGAGGGTGGGCAGTACTTCTCGATGAGCTTATCGGCCGCTGCACGACATCTGGAAAAGTGGCCAAGACGATCGAAGATTTTCAGGGAGAAGTTCGCCAGCCAGGCTCGAAGCTTGCGCGCCTGTTTAACGAAAAGCTTGAACTCAACGACGGGGCTGCCAGGCGAATTCTTCAATTTATCTCTGATGAATTCGGGGGCAGCGTTACGACTGATTTCCTTACGCCAGAGTTTATTGATGACAAGCTAAGTCAGGACATATGTGATGCTGCATTGCTCAATCTTGAGCGCATGGCCTGCATTAAGATCCAGCGCGATGAAAGCTCAGGTGTTTTCTCTGTCTCGGTCGATCCAATCGTTCGCGCGATGGTTGTCGAGCCATGACATTCGCAGAGCCTTTACGATACACACCAAGTATCGATCAATTAGTGGATCAGGTCGTCATTGATCTGGCTGAGCACAACAAGAATGTGCTGATTGTGCTGCCAAAAGGCGTATCGACGAGCGAAATCTGGGAGCTCGTGCGCATAGCACTTTCGCGGCGATATATCGATATCTATGAACTGCCATTGAATGAATACGAAGGCACGCCTCTGGAATTACTTGGTGAATATCTGGAAGTAGCGCAAACCCACAATGAGTCATGGCAGCTGGAACCTCTTCTTGATCGCGCCGCAGGGCTTCGAAACGAACTGCGGGTAAGCTATCTCGATCAGCTTGACCAACTGGCGCCTGAAGTACAGAAGCAGTGGCTGGATATCATTCGCCGTTGGGTTAATTGGACGCATACTTCCGCTTCTCGGCAACTTACCGCTCTTCCAATATGTGTTGTTGTGCAGGCTGAAAGTTTTCCTGTTCTGCCTAAGGATGATGTGTATCTGGCTGTCTATCAATGGTGGGGCAACACTTCTTGTACCGACAGCCGTGTACTCCTGCGGCAGAGTGCAAATGACCGTTCGTGCCTAACCCGATGGCGCGAACATGTGCTTCCCAATATCAGTGGCGGCGATAGCCAACTCACGAGGCATCTTTGGGAAGATATTGGCGCATCAAACCAGTTCATTATTGAACGGCTCAAAGCGTATGCGGAAGAACGGGGCTGGACAAAAACGGAACTGCTCGGGTGGGATGCACTAGAAATTAGCTTGCTCCATGGCCACTACCGTGATTGCCCTCCGCACGTGCCGCAGCCGCTGTATAAACTTTGGGCAAGTGGGGCACTGCAATGGTCGGATGAACACGGTTTGGAACTGCACTCCGCAGCACTGGCCTGCCTGGGATGCGATGATATTCTTCGCTATCGGCTCTGGCGCGGGCAAATGCCCTTGGTTTTATCCACTGTCAATCATATCCGCCTTAGCATTTGTGAAGCGCTCTCGCAGGAATATGACAGAGACTGGCCGCTCAGGTGGCGCGATATTGAAGATGAACAGCTCAAGCAGGAATTGGGACGTGACCCAAACGTTTGTGAGTTTCCTGAGCTTGTCAGCATCCTTGAGCGCTGTGCAGGCGCGGCTACGCGACACCGCTGGCACGATCTGGCGCGCAAAGCAAAGGCAATGAGAAATACGATAGCCCACTACAGGCCAGTTGAATTCCCGATGTTTCAAGAGCTATGGAATATGCACCAGTGTGCGCAACAATCGCTCAAAGGAGCTGCCAAGCGCCGCATCGAGATATAGTTGCTCGGGCAAGAATCGTGGTTTGGATAACGCACATAGTCCGGCTTGTCTACGGCATAGCAAGGAAGGCAATGATGCACCACCTTACCCTTCGTGTCGCGTGGCACGACAACCGTTGGAATGGTACGATCTGCCGTGCCCCCTCTCTCAATGGCTTCTGCCTGGATCTGCCGCGCATTCGTGAAACACGCAACGACGCCGCAGAAGATGCCGACGCCGGCACGCCCTGGGCCGAGCTGGATGCCCCGCGTTTGCCACCGTGCATCAGCGAAGGCGGCGGCTTCATGAGCGAACACGAATGGATTCGCACCTTCAACCATCCCTATCGCGACATGACAAAGGCGCAAGCCACGCATGGATGTCTCAAAACGATGCATATAAAAGTGCCTTCCTTCGCCTCGTTCGCTGTACCATTCAAATGGATGCTGCTTGAAAATCAAGACGATATCGAGGAAGCTCAGCCATCCCCTCTTCCCATAGATGATAAATCTCCATTCAACAGTGCCTGGGTGTTCGGTCGCCATCGTCAGGAAGCCTTGATCGACCTGTTCTTCAATCGCCTTACTCCAGCACGCTCGCTCGTGTTCTTTTACACCAAGTCAGGTCACCCAATCGGTGATTCGATTAACCGCCTCATCGTCGGCGTCGGTCGCATTCTGACTGTTAGCCCCACGAAATTCTATGATACCACCGGCGATCATACCTATCCGATGTGGGATCGGATTATTCGCCACTCGATTCGGCCAGATGGCAATGATGGGTTGCTCTTGCCCTATCACGAATACCTGGAGCCAACCGGCGACCCCGACGAAGATGCGCGCCGGCAGCAACTCCTTACCGAAATCGCTGTTGCCGTCGATCCGGCCCACATCAACGACTTCTCGTATGCTTCTGAACTGACCACACCAGATGTCGCGCTCGCCTCGCTGGTGCGCTGCCTGGAAGCCGTGCGTCTTGTCAAATCGCACGGCATTGCGTCTGGCCCGTGGGATCAACGGGAAGATTGGCTAAATGAGCAGATCGCAGCTTCCTGGGCCGATCGCGGCGCGTTTCCAGGCCTTGGTTCGGCGTTGGAAGCATTAGGTATGCGCCTGGGCACCGCGTTGAGTCTCGAGCTCCTAAGCAGCGGTGCGCTCAAATCCGACGACGATCCCTGGCCGCTCGTCGATGCGATCTTCCGAGGACAGCAACCGCCGCCCCAGCGAGCCTACAACGCCGATCTGGCTGCAGTTCGTGCAACCTGGGCCAATATGTCAGACGATCGCCGTAATTTGCTCAAACTTCTGTCGCGATTCGGACTGACTGCCGCGCAGGCCCGCCGCTGGTTTGATCCCACCAAGCGCGCTGAAGCAACACAAACCTCGATCGCCGACGGCGATATCCTGGAGAATCCGTACCGGATCGCCGAAACCGATCTGGGCGAGATCACCGACCCGGCCGTTTCAATCGAAGTCATCGATCGCGGCGTAATGCCGGATAGCACGATCGCGGCGCGTCATCCACTGGCCGCGCCCACAGCAGTCGGTTCGGCAAACGATCCACGGCGCGTCCGCGCAGCGTTCGTGGATGTGCTGCGTACGGCGGCGCTTAGCGGCGACACACTTCTGAGTGTGATTGAAGCGCAGAAACGAGTTGAGGAATTGCCGCTGGCGAAACCACTTGTCATTCCCGCCGACTGGGTCAATGGTAACGAGGCAAGTCTCGCCGGCGTCGTCGAAACGCTGAATATTCTTGTCGACACAAATGCCGAGAAATATGTACCCGCCTTCCAGCTGTCGGAATACAAGCAGTGCGAGCAGCGCCTCGAAAAAGTGTTGGCGGCCCGAGCTCGTGCTCCACTCGCTTCCCTTGGTGCAGATTGGGCAACGCTACTGACAGCAGCGATCGCTGCATCAGGTGGCAAGATCGACGAAGCCAACGACCAGCATGTCACTGCCCGCGCCGAGCAAGTCGAAGCGCTGGAACGCATTACGACACGCAAGTTGAGCGCGTTGGTCGGCCGCGCAGGCACCGGAAAGACATCCGTATTGGGTGCGCTGTTACGCTGCGAACCACTGGTGCGCGGCGGCATTCTCTTGCTAGCGCCGACTGGCAAGGCACGCGTACGCCTGTCAAACGCGGCTGGTGGTGAGGCTATGACAATTGCCCAATTCCTTTATCGATTGGATCGGTATGATGGTGCCCGCCAGCGATCGTTGCTCACCGGTAAAAAAGTCTACGCCCAAGAAAGAACGGTTGTCATCGATGAGTGCTCGATGTTAACCGAAAATGATCTACTGGCTGTTCTGAATGCGCTCGACATGGCCCATGTCCAACGCGTCATTCTTGTCGGCGATCCGAATCAACTGCCGCCGATCGGCGCGGGACGTCCATTTGCCGACTTTGTTGCGTATCTCGAAGC
>LJCR01002599.1 GCA_001399705.1 Kouleothrix aurantiaca | reverse complement strand
GATCATAGCCCAGTCGGTTCGCGCCGAGCAGGATGAGCGCCCGGATGGCGGCCGATTGGTTGCCGCCCTCGGCGCCCTGCGCCTCGGCGATGATCGCCGCCAACCCTTTTGACCCGCGGAAGTTCATACCGGCCATTACGCACCTGCCGTTTCGGCTGCGAGCATGGGCGCATCAGCGCGCGACGTCTTGTGTGCCTGCTTGGCGGCCTCCTCGGCCGCCTGGCGCCGCGCCAGGTACGCGTACCCACGCGCGATGCTGGTCTGCGATCGCGTCACACACTGGGCGTTGCCGAACGTGGTCAGGATTGGCGCGACGATTCGCTCCTCGGATGCCCAGCCGCCGCCCAGGTAAATGGCGTCGAATTGGTTGCCGCTGCGCCACTTGTGGACTAGCTTATCGCGAACCGTGCGCCCCTGGCGGTTGAGCGGCTCATCCCAGTGGTTCGGCAGGTCGCGCAGCTTGCCGCCGACCTTGATTTTGCCGGTCCGAATCGCCAGCTCCACCTCGAACGGCTCGAAGGGGCTGTCGAAGTGCGCGCTCAGCAGGCGCCGGATCTGGCCGACCGGGCCGACCGCGCCGAGATCCCAGGTGTCGCGGCCGTCATCCTGCGGCCGCATGTTGAAGACCTCATCCACATCCACGGTCAGGAAGCCCATGTCGGCGAAGCCGTAGCGGCCCGTCATCAGCGTTGGGTTGATCTCCTCGCCGTTGCCGTTGAGGGCCAGCGAGTACAGAATGGCCAGCGGCTCGGCGATCGAGCGCATCCGCGTGATGCCGGGCGCGCCGGCGCGCAGGCGCTTGCCCAGGAGGCTCTGGTGGCCGGGAATGTCGATCCAGGACGCCGGCAGCCCGGTCACCGCGGGGCCTCGGCTAATCTGCTCGGGGCGGGCGCCCCGGCGGCCCTCGCGCTCGACGCACCTCGCGCGAACCCG
>LJCR01002598.1 GCA_001399705.1 Kouleothrix aurantiaca | reverse complement strand
CCCAGGCGCAGCGCCTGCTCGGGCGTGCGAATCTGCACGGCGCGGCCATCCAGCTCGACCGTGCCGGTGTCGGCCGGGGCGATGCCGAACAGCGCCAGACCCACGTCGGTGCGGCGCGCGCCAATCAGGCCGGCGAAGCCCAGCACCTCGCCACGATGCAGCTCGAAGCTCACGCCCGAAAACGCGCCGGATTTCCCGAAATTGCGCACGGCCAGCAGCTGCTCGCCTCGCGCCGCCTCGCGCCGCGCGAAAAAATCCTCGACTTTGCGGCCCACCATTGCGCGGATGGCCGATTCGGGCGTGACCTCGGGCGCGGGCTGCGACGAGACCAGCTTGCCGTCGCGAAACACGGTGATGCGGTCGGCCAGCGCGAACACTTCTTCCATGCGATGGCTGATGTAGAGGATTGCCACGCCCTGCTCGCGCAGCGTGCGCATGAGCTTGAACAGCTGCGCCGACTCGTGCGCCGACAGCGAGGCGGTTGGCTCGTCCATAATCAGCACGCGCACCTTGAGCGAAATTGCCTTGGCGATCTCAACCGTCTGCTGGGCGGCCAGCGTCAGGCCGCGCGCCTGCGCCCGCACGTCGAGCCTGACGTCGAGCTTGGCCAGAATTGCCTCGGCGTCGCGGTAAAGCTGCTTCCAGTTCACCAGCAGGCCGTTGCCGCGATGCGTGATGAAGATATTTTCGGCCACGTTCAGGTCGGGAAAGACCATTGGCTCCTGGTAGATGGCCGCGATGCCGTGCGCCTGGGCGTCGCGCGGGCTGCTCACGCTGAGCGGCTGGCCGTCGAGCAGCAGCTCGCCGCGGTCGGGCTGGTGGATGCCGGTCATGATTTTGATCAGCGTGCTTTTGCCCGCGCCGTTCTCGCCCAGCAGCGCATGAATCTCGCCGGGGTAGAGCGCGAGCGCGACGTCGTCGAGCGCCTGGGTGG
>LJCR01002594.1 GCA_001399705.1 Kouleothrix aurantiaca | reverse complement strand
CCACCCGCCGCCCCGATACCACCGCGCAGGTGGTGATTGCCGCGCCCGCCGCATTGCATTCCCGCCTGCTGCGCCACCACGACCGTGGCTGGAGCAGCTTCTGGTCGCGCCTGAACGCGGTGCTGCTGCCCGAGCTGCAGCAGTTCAATGGCGTGGCGGCGGCGCAGCTGGCCGATCTGCTGTTTCGCGCGCAGCGCGTGGCCGCCGAGCACAGCGGGCGGCACCCTGGCATTCTGGCCGCGCTGCAGGATGTGAGCGACGCCGACACCGCGCTCGCCAGCCTGCTCGGCCAGTCGTGGCGCGTCGTGCCAGCCGACGACGGGCCGCGCGCGCCGGCCGCACTGGCGCTGTGGCGCGGCGGCAATGGCTGGCGGCGCGAAATCACCGAGCTGGCGACAACATTTCAGCGCCAGGGCTACCAGGTCCATATTGTCTGCCGGCCGCTCGACCGCCCGCTGCTCGCGCCGATCATTGGCGACCTGCCGCGCGTGACGTTTGGGCCGGAACTTCTGCCCGCGCAGGTGCTGATCACGGCGGGCGTGCCAGGCGGCTATAGCGCGCTGCGCCGCATGCTGCGCTCGGGCAGCCAGGCCGTCGTCGCGGTGCTGGGTGAACTGCCGCACGAGCAGGCGCTGGCCCGCCAGCCCAACGATGCCATCGCCGCGCCACCGACGGCCTGGGTTGCCCCGCCCGCCAACGCCTACGTGCTGGCGCGGCATGTCCTGTGCGCCGCCAGCAAGCTGCCGCTGACCGAGGCCGAGGCGGGGGCGTGGGGCGTGCTCGATATTGTCGAGCGGCTGGTAGCGCAGGAGCAGTTGGTCGATCTGCCCGACCCCGAGGTGGCGTGGAAGCCCACCGACGCCGCTGGCGACCCTTACGCCGAATGGAGCGTGCGCTCGTCGACGGGCGGCGCGCTGCTGGCGCGCAACGAGCAG
>LJCR01002596.1 GCA_001399705.1 Kouleothrix aurantiaca | reverse complement strand
ATGTGGAAGTACTCGTAGCGCTCCTGCACCTCGGCCACGATGCGCGCCACCGGGATGTCGCGCTCGATTGTGTCGCCAATGAACTCGCGCACCTGCTGCTTGCTCACCGCGCCATAGGGCTTCTCGTCGCCAATCGTGAACAGGTAGCCGCGGTGGCCGCGCTGCTCGTAGCAATCGATCTTGGTGTGGCGCGCCATAAAGTACAGCGCCAGCTCGTAGGTTTCGTGCACCTGGCCGCCGCCGCCGCCTTCGAGGTAAATTTTGCCCAGGTCGTCGTCCATCTCCAGCCCCGACTCAAACTGGCCGATCTGGAGCGGCACGCGGTCGCAGTAGGCGTCGCCAACCGCACCGAACAGCACCTGCGGGTCGGCGACGTAGCCCTTCTGAATGAGCACGCGCATCAGCGCGCCCAGCTTGGTTTGCAGCACGCGCGGCACGCTGCCCATCGAGCCGGTCACGTCAAACGCCACGGCAATCGCAACCGAGTCGGGGTGCGCGGCGCTGTCGCGGCTTGCGCGGGTCGCGCCGTGCGGGTTCATATCCGGGTGGGCCTGCGCCACGCCGCTGGCGCGCACCTGTGCGTCGTAGGTAAAAGCCGTCTGCTTGGTGGCCTTGCGCTGGCTCTGGCGCGACTGAAAGGCCGCATCGCTCCAATCCGAGTAGCCCATGGTGGTGCTCCTTTGTTGTTATAAGGTTGCAGGTTAGCAAGTTGACAAGTTGCAGGTTGACAAGTTGCAGGTTGACAAGTTGCAGGTTGCAGGCACTCAAAATCTCCGTGCCTCTGTGCCTCTGTGCCTCTTTGGTGAAAAAGTCGGTTACGGGTTAGCGAGTTGCAAGTTCGAGCAACCTGCAACCTTCAAACATTCAAACCTGATAACCCGATACCGGCATTGCGAACGGGCGAAACTGCGGCGGGCCATACAGCTGGCCCAGCA
>LJCR01002593.1 GCA_001399705.1 Kouleothrix aurantiaca | reverse complement strand
GTTTAGCGGGCGCAAAGAGTTCCTTGACGACGACCCCGACGGCCAGCTGCGCGCCGCCCAGATGCTGCTCGATTTTGGCGGGCAGCAGATCATCCACGGCCACACGCCGATCAGCTCGGTGCGGCGCTGCCTGCCCGAAGAAGTGCTAGGGCCGATGATCTACGCGAATGGCGTCTGCGTCAATGTCGATGGCGGGATGTACCTCGACGGCCCCGGATTCCTCTACCGCCCGGCCGACGGCTGGGTGCTGCACGGCCCGCCCCCGCCAGCTGAGCCGCTCGATGCGCTCGACATGATGGTGAGCGCCGACGACGAGCCGCTGGCTTGACGCGCTTGATATACTGAGGATGAATCCCAACCCAGCTATCTGAGCCTTCTAGCGCTTGCCAAAGCATCATCGTTTCAATGGCTGCTGATACCCATGAACCGGCTGGCGCGCCCGATGCGTTTGACGCAATCTACGAAGATGGCGTGCTCAAGCCGCTGGCCCCGCTGGCCCTTGAAGCCGGCGCACATGTGCGCGTGCAGCTCCTGCCGAATGGCGCTGAAATCGCGGCAGGCTCTGTTTCTCTTCCCGCTGCCCGCCCGCTCGACAAGCCGCTGGTCGCGGGCGTATTATCCGCCTTCACCCGCCAGGATGCCTTGCTGCTCGTGTTTGGCCTGGCCGTCTACGCCCTCACCCGATTTATTGGATTAGTTCACTTCCCGATCTACTTCTTTTCCGACGAAGCCGTAAACCCGCTGCTGGCCGAGCAGCTATTGCGCAACGGCTTCCGCGACGCCAGTGGCACCTGGCTGCCACCCTACTTCAAGAACGACGACCGCTGGACGCTGAGCCTGAGCGTGTATGCGCAGCTGCTGGGCGTGGCGCTGTTCGGGAAATCGGTGCTGGTGACGCGCGCGACCTCGGCGCTGATCAGCATGCTCTGCCCGCT
>LJCR01002597.1 GCA_001399705.1 Kouleothrix aurantiaca | reverse complement strand
TGCGCGCATTCCGCAGTATCGCCCGCCGTGGGAGCCGTCGGTAGCGATCTACCTGACCGACGGCTTCGGCACCTTTCCCGAGCGCGCGCCGCGCTGCCCGGTGCTGTGGGTCGTCACCGCCGGCGGCCTCGACCTGCAGCGCTTCCCGTTTGGGCGGGCGGTGCGCCTGCTGCCGGGCGCGGGGCGGTAGGCGGGGATGCGGGACGAAGGACGAACGACGAAAGACGAAGGTGGGCAGGCGGTAAGAGGAAGTGAACCGCAGAACTGGGAACTGCGGAACTGCGGAACCGCAGAACTGAGAAACTGCAACCTGCAACTTTCAAACCTGCAACTCGATCAAACCTTCGTGTCTTCGTGGTTCCGCACTCCCAAAACCTTTGCGCTCTCTGCACGCTTTGCGGTTCATTCTTTCGTTCGTCCTTCGTCCTTCGTCATTCATCTGCGAGCGGGTTTGCCGCGTTGAACGCCTCCCACATCGCCGCCGATTGCAGCTCAGCCAGGCCCGGGCGCGCAAACACCACGTCGTAGTGCGGCCCGACACCCCCGCGCGTATCGTTCGTGTCCCACCCGCGAATCACGAAGTGCTGCGCGCCCACCAGCACGGCCTTGGTCTCGCCCAGCATAATCGCCGGCTCATCGGCCAGCGCGGTGGCGTGCAGGCGCATGCTGCGGCTTTCGCCTTCCCAGCGCGTGTCGATCGCCAGATTAGGGCCATTCTGCGTGATCTCCCAGATGTGGGCTGGCGCGTCGTAGCCCTGCGTTTCGCCCACCCAGCGCCCGGCGAACAGCGCGGCATGTTTCTCGGCAGTGCTCATAAGCCTCCTGTGCAGCTAGCAGTCAGCAGTAAGCAGTAGGCACGGAACTGCGGAACCGCTGAACCGCTGAACTTGCAAACCTGCAACGTGCAACCTGCTAACCTGCAACTCTTCGCGCCC
>LJCR01002595.1 GCA_001399705.1 Kouleothrix aurantiaca | reverse complement strand
ATCTGACAGTGGCGCATCAGGGAGCGCCACTGTCAGATCGACGCGCATGCGATCGGCAGGGATATTGGCCGGGTCAGTGTCCGATCCGGTCGTCGTCACCTGTGTGATGAGCCCCTCACGCAGGGGCTTCGTCGTCTCCGCCGACTGCAATGCCGCGCTGGCCAGCAGCTTCGGCGGCTTCTGGCCACAATTGGCGACGATCAGGTCGCGGGGCGTCGCGGTCGCGTTGTCATGCAGGATGTAGGAGCGCACGCTCGTCGTGCCGGTCAGTACGACCGTCTCGCCTGGCTTCAGCGCGTCGATCTGCTTGTCGGTCAGGCACACGAGCGTCGGGTATCCGAGCGCCGCGCCGCTCACGCGGCCGCCGACCCCGCCAACAGCCAGGGATTGGATGTCCCAGAGCGGTGCGGACTGCGCCGCGACCGATCCGAGGGTTGGGCCGCTCGTCGTAGCAGTCTCGCCGCCGCCGAAGGCGTTAATCGCCAGGAGCGCCGCGCCAAGGAAGAACGCCGCCGCAATGCCGATGATAACCATGCGTCGCTTGCGCTCCGCCGCCGGATCAACGCCGCTGGCCGCCAGGTAATCGTCGTCGGTCGTGCCGGACGAGACGGTGCGGTAGTCGAACTCCACGAGCTGGCCCTCGAACCACACCAGCGCGTTTCCGTTCGCGAGGATGCGACCGTTCAGCTCCTCGTCGATGCGCTGAACGAGCCGCTCCATCACCTGCTCGACATCCGGCGGGGTCGCGCCTGCCTGGCGGGCCGCCGCCTCGGCGTCGCGCTGGGCGGCCTGACGGCGCTGCTCCAAAATAAGCGCCAGCTCCTGGCGCGTCGAAGCGTTGAGCTTGGCTTTGCGTATCGCCGGCGTGGCGTTGAGCGGCATCGTCAAATCGTCGATGCCGGCCTCGTCGGCCTGGCGCTGCGTCAGCTCATCTT
>LJCR01002592.1 GCA_001399705.1 Kouleothrix aurantiaca | reverse complement strand
TGATAGGGCGTGACGCGCGGTTCTGTCCCCTGCTCCTCATCATAGGGAGTATCCGAATCAAGCCATAGCTCTGTACCGGCGTGCATCCGACCTCGCGCGAGCCGCCCAAGCAAGGAAAGTGGCCGTTCGCGATTGAGGTGCTCGATCTGATCGTGCAGTCCCCGTAAGAGCGCACCGCAGAACCTCCCAAGAAGCTGCCCAATCATATCGGACGACGTTGGTTCTGGAGGGGCGGCCGGCGCCGGCGGATCTCCCAGCGTTTGCTCGAGCCAGCGATCACTGAGCCCATCGTCATAGGCCAGCTTCCGGGTTCGCTTATCGAGCCGAACCGTGTCACCTGTGTACGCCTCGTGATCAGTCATTGATGCCTCCTTCAAATAAAGGGTATCAATCGTCCATCTTCCGCCTCAAAAAACCGGCTGACCCCATCCGTGTCGGCTTCCGGTTTGCTGAATGTGCGCATCCATTGAATCTGCGCGCCAAAACTCTGATGTTGCAGCGGATACCCGACATGGAGTGCATGTCCCCAGCGCAGAAAGACCACTTGCCGAATGACCCAGCGGTAGGGATGGCCAGCCAGCACAATCAGGTTCGTCGTCGCCGGCGTCATCGTGTCCCAGAAGGGATCCGTGACAAGGGCGTCCCGCCATGCCTTCTGATCCAGTCGCCGCGTGGGTGGCGTCTCGTCGTAGGGTTCCAGTATGGTATCAGGGGCAATAATACCATGTCGGTAGGAAAGAATACCCCAGCGCCCTCCCCACCGCTCGGCATAGGCGCGCGCACTTTGAAACCACACCGACTGATACAACTGCTTCGCGAAGGTCTGGGCAGAACCCTGCTTCCGTCCATTGGCGATCAGCACCACCGTCTCATAGGTGGTTCGCGCCCCGAGTTGCTCCAGGGCCCGGCGGTCATCCAGATCCAAGGTATTCAGAT
>LJCR01002591.1 GCA_001399705.1 Kouleothrix aurantiaca | reverse complement strand
GCCATAGCCCGTTGATGCGCAGAATATCGGCGGCGGAAGTGCGCGTGCCACGCCACAGCTCAAAGCCGGCGTAGTCGGTGGCGAAGCTGCGCAGGAATGGCAGGAACAGCATGCTGCTGCCGACGAGCAGCGCCAGCGCACCGCCGAGCCACGCCAGCGCCGTGTGCGGCATGCTTGCGCCGAGCTGCAGGCGTCGCCAGGCCAGCAGGCCCAGCGTCAGCATGCCAAGCGCCAGGTAAGCCGGAAAATCCCAGGTGTTGGTTGCACGCAGTGCGCCAATCACCAGCGCAAGCAGCGCGATTGCCAGCACGTGCGCGCCGTCGAAGCGCCAGCGCCGCTCGCCAGGGGGCGTCGCGCCTTTGATCAGCGCCACCATCAGGCCCAGCGCCAGCAGCGCCAGCGGCAGCGACATCATGTGGGCGTGCATGTCGGCGAACAGGAAGGTGAAGAACGGGAACTCGTTGATCGTGCTGTCTTGCTGGCTCATCCCCACCAGGCGCGTCGCGTCCCAGAAGGCCCATTCGCTGCGCCCACGGCAGGCCTGCTGGCTGGCGTAGGTCGTCAGTTGCTGGCAATCGGCCGGCAGCGTTGGGTCGGCTTTTGCCGAGCCGGGCAGGAACCACAGCGCCTGCGTGATCGGGCCAAGCAGCACCACAAACGCCGCCGCCGCCAGCCCGGTGGCAATTGCGCGCCGTTCGCGCCGCAGGAATGGTTCAGGCGTGTCTGATTTTTCTTCCGTGGTGGCAGATTTCGCAATGGCAACGAGGTTGAACGCCACGCACCACGCGCCCAGCGCCGTGAGCGCAAACAGCGTTGGCACGGCCAGGTTGTAGGCGGTAGCCGGCGCGATGCCGGTGGGATGCACCAGCGTGCCGACAATCACAAAGCCAAAGTAGTAGTAGTTGAGAAAGCCGCCCGCGAACCACGGGTCGTAGGG
>LJCR01002590.1 GCA_001399705.1 Kouleothrix aurantiaca | reverse complement strand
CTGCACCGCTATATGGCGCTGCGCCGCAAGATCATGGGCCTGGACGAGCTGCGCATCTACGATACCTACGCGCCGCTGGTGCCGCAGGCCGACCTGGCCGTGCCCTACGACGAAGCCCGCGATACGGTCACGGCCGCGTTCAAGCCGCTTGGGGCCGACTATGCCGACGCGCTGGGCAAAGCGTTCAGCCAGCGCTGGATCGACGTGTATGAGAATGTTGGCAAGCGCAGCGGCGCGTACAGCAGCGGCTCCTACTCCACGCCGCCGTTCATCCTGCTGAACTACCAGGATCGTGTGCGCGACATGTTTACGCTGGCGCACGAGCTGGGCCACTCAATGCATTCCTACTTCACGCGCCACACGCAGCCGTTTGTGTATGGCAGCTACACGATTTTTGTGGCCGAAGTGGCCTCGACGCTGAACGAGGCGCTACTGAACGACTACCTGCTGAAAACGCGCGACGAGCCGATGCTGCGCAAGAGCCTGATCGTCCAGCAGCTCGACGATATTCGCGCGACGATCTTCCGCCAGACGATGTTTGCCGAGTTCGAGCTGGACATCCACACGCGCACCGAGGCCGGCGAACCGCTCACGTCCGACGCGCTCAGCAAGGCCTACTACGAGCTGGTCAAGCGCTACCAGGGCCCGCCCGTCACGCTCGACGACGAGATCGCGCTTGAGTGGGCGCGCATTCCGCACTTCTACTACAATTTCTATGTCTACCAGTACGCCACCGGCCTTTCGGCGGCGCTGGCGCTGAGCCGCCAGATCATCGACGAAGGGCAGCCGGCGGTTGACCGCTACCTGAAGTTCCTCAGCAGCGGCTCGTCGCGCTCCTCAATCGATATGCTGCGCGACGCCGGGGTGGATATGACCACACCCGCGCCGGTGCAGGCGGCGATGGATACCTTCGACCGGCTGGTGGACGAGCTGGAGT
>LJCR01000260.1 GCA_001399705.1 Kouleothrix aurantiaca | reverse complement strand
CATTCCTCACATCTTCGTAGCTTCGTATCTTCGTGGTTCCGTCCTCCCCCAAACCTCCGTGCCTCCGTGCCTCCGTGGTTTTCGTCAACTTCTCAAATCTTCGTCCCTTCGTGTCTTCGTGGTAACGCTGTCCTTCGTCTTTTGTACCCCATTCTCTTCGTGCCGGGCCGTGCGGCGGCGCGCAAAACACGCTATAATGGTGCCAGATCACGTTGCTCCTTGTAGATATGGAAATCGTTGTTGTCCGCGCGCTGGCTCCTTCTCCAGCAGTGTGCAGGTCGGTTTGAGCTGAATCTTGTGTGTGCAGGGGCGGTAACGCGCCAAACGCCGCTGACTTCTGGCTTCTGACGGCTGAATGCTGCGCTGGCGCTGCGGCTCTGCATAATTCATGGCTGCATGGCGTATCCCATGTCCCGTTCAGCGTTAGAAAGAGTGTGCCCGCGTTTGTGGTGTGGTTGGGTTGTGCGGAAGAGAAATAAACAATTGAGGATACGAGCGAAATGGCAAACAAAGAAGCGGCTGCCCGCATTAAGATCAACAAATTGCTTGAAGCTGCCGGCTGGAGATTTGCAGCCGACGACACTGGCCCGGCCAATATCGTGCTTGAGCCGAGTGTCACGCTGAAAGGGAGCAAGCCGGCCGAGCTGGGCGACGATTTCGAAGGCGTAAGCAAAGGCTATATTGATTATCTCTTACTGAATGAAAAAAGCTTCCCGCTGCTGGTGCTGGAAGCCAAATCCGAAGACAAAGACCCTTTGATTGGCAAGGAGCAGGCCCGCGCATACGCCCGTTCGCAAAATTGCCGCTTTGTGATCCTTTCCAACGGCAATCTGCATTATCTCTGGGATCTCGAACGCGGCAGCCCCTATGTCATCGCCAGCTTCCCCACGCAGGCATCGATCACTGGCTACCAGAAAACACGCCCCGAGCCGAAACGCCTGGTCGATACGCTGGTTGGCGACGATTTTATTGTGCTGACGCAGCGCCCCGGCTATGCCAGCGAAGCCGCCTGGAAGAACCCCGACGAGCGCGCGCGCTTTGTGCATAACAGGCCTGCGCTTTTTGCGCCCGTACCAGAAGCGCGCACTTGTGGCCTTGCAGCAGGCCGTAAAGCAGGGCAAGGATCGCTTTTTGTTTGAGATGGCGACCGGCACGGGCAAAACGCTGCTGTCTGCCGCTGTGATCAAGCTGTTTTTGCGCACCGGCAATGCTCAGCGCGTGCTGTTCCTGGTGGATCGGATCGAGCTGGAAGATCAGGCCGAGAAGGCGTTTAAAAAAGTGCTGGCGAACGACTATACCACGGTGATCTATAAAGCCAACCGCGACGAGTGGCGGCGTGCCGATATTGTGGTGAGCACCGTGCAATCGCTGCTGGTCAATAACAAATACCAGCAGCTTTTTTCGCCAACCGACTTCGACCTGGTGATCTCCGACGAAGCACACCGCTCGATTGGGGGCAATGCCCGCGCCGTGTTCGATCATTTTGTGGGCTACAAGCTGGGCCTTACCGCCACGCCACGCGATTATCTCAGGCAGTACGACCGTGCCAAGCCAAGCACGCGCGACCCGCGCGAGTTCGAGCGGCGCATGCTGCTCGACACCTACCGTACTTTTGGTTGCGACGACGGCCAGCCGACCTTTCGCTACTCGCTGATCGAGGGCGTGAAAGACGGTTTTCTGGTAAGCCCAACCGTGGTGGATGCGCGAACCGGGATCACGACCGAGCTACTCTCGAACGATGGCTTTATTGTGGAGTTTACCGACAGCGAAGGCGAAGATCACAAGGAAAGCTACAAGCAGCGCGAGTTCGAAAAGCGTTTTTTTGCCGAAGGCACCAACGAGCTGTTTTGCAAAATCTTTCTGGAAAACGCCAGCCGCGACCCGATCAGCGGCGAGGTCGGCAAGTCGATTATTTTTGCGGTGAGCCAGCGCCACGCGGCCAAGATCACCCAGATTTTGAATATCATGGCCGACCGCATGTTTCCCGGCAAGTACCAATCCGATTTTGCGGTGCAGGTAACCTCCGAGGTGGCCGACGCGCAGCAGTTCACGACCCAGTTTACCAACAACAACCTGCTTGGCTCGGGTAATTTCCTGCCGGAATACAAAACCAGCAAGGCGCGGGTGTGCGTGACGGTGGGGATGATGACGACCGGCTACGATTGCCCCGATCTGCTGAACCTGGGCCTGTTCCGCCCGATCTTTTCGCCAACCGAATTCATCCAGATGAAAGGGCGCGGCACGCGCAGGCACGATTTCCTTGAAGAAATGCGCGACGAGCGCCGCCGCGCCGAGCTTGGCCCGCAACCCAAGGATGGCTTCAAGCTGTTCGATTTCTTTGCCAACTGCGCCTACTTCGAGGAAGGCTACAACTACGACGAAGTGATCCCGCTGCCGCAGGTGGCGGGCGAGAAAAAGGAACCGAGCATCGGCCCTGGCCCTGCGCCAGTGGGAATCTACGAGCATCGGGGCGCAGATATTCTTGCGACGATCAAAGAAGAGCGGGTTGGCGCGTATGGCCTGAAGGTCGACCGCATGTTCTTTGAGCATTTTGCCGAAAGCGTGCGCGACGACCAGGAAGTGGCCGAGCATGTCGAGGCGGGCCAGTGGGACTATGTGGAAAGCTATGTGAAGCGCGAATTTTTCGATAAGCCCAATAGCGAGTATACTCTCGACAAGCTGCGCCGCGCCGCTGATGTTGACCGACGCCTGAGCCTGCGCGAGATTCTTGAAAAGGCCTTTGGCCTGATCCCGCGCTTTAAGTCGAAAGACGAACTGCTGGAAGAAGAGTTTGCCAAGTTCCTGGCTGAACACCGGCCCGAGCAGCCCGAAATCATCCCGGCGCTGAAAACCTATTTCAAGGCCTATGTCACCAGCGACCAGATCCGCCATATTATCGAAAGCAGGCAGCTTACACAGCTTACGACCAACCCGGTGTTCTCGACCCGCGATCTGCGCGCCGTGCCCGATGCGTATCGGAAGATTATTCCCGACTATATCAAGGACTATGTTTCGCTGAACCAGTTTGCCGCCTGATAAGGAACCCCATGCTCGACACAGAAACCCGCCGCCGCATCGACACCGCCCGCGACATCCTGGTTGGCAAAGTGCCCGACCCCAAATCGCAGGTTGAGCAGATCACGATTGCGCTGATCTATAAGTTCATGGACGACATGGACATCGAGGCCGAAGAGCTGGGCGGCGAGCGCAGTTTTTTTGCCGGCGAGTATGCGATCTATAGCTGGGCCAAGCTGATGCGTTCGGGCCTGGGCGGCCACGAGCTGCTGAATCGCTATGCCGAAGGCATCGCCAAGATGCCCGAAAACCCCGGTATTCCGCCGCTGTTTCGCGATATCTTCAAGAATGCCTACCTGCCCTATCGCGACCCGGAAACGCTCCGCAGCTTCCTGAAAATCATCGACGAGTTTCGCTACGACCATTCCGAGCGCCTGGGCGATGCCTTTGAATACCTGCTGTCGGTGCTTGGCTCGCAGGGCGATGCCGGGCAGTTCCGCACGCCGCGCCACGTCATCGACTTTGTGGTTGAAATCATCGACCCAAAGAAGAACGAGGTCATTCTCGACCCGGCCTGTGGCACGGCGGGCTTTCTGATCTCGTCGTACAAGCATATTGCGCGCGCAAATACCGACGCGCGCGGCCACTCGACGCTGACGCCCGACGAGCGCGGACGCATGGCCCGCAACATCAGGGGCTACGACATTTCGCCCGATATGGTGCGCCTGTCGCTGGTGAATATGTACCTGCACGGCTTCAGCGAGCCGCATATCGACGAGTACGACACGCTGACATCGGAAGATCGCTGGAACGAGCTGGCCGATGTCATTCTGGCGAACCCGCCCTTTATGTCGCCAAAAGGTGGCATCAGGCCGCACAAACGCTTTTCCATCCAGGCCAAGCGCAGCGAAGTGCTGTTTGTTGATTATATTGCCGAGCACCTCGCGCCGGCCGGCCGCGCTGGCGTGATCGTGCCCGAAGGCATCATCTTCCAGAGCCAGAGCGCCTACGCCGACTTGCGCAAAATGCTGGTCGAGCAGGCGCTGGTGGCAGTGGTTTCGCTGCCAGCCGGTGTGTTCAACCCCTACTCGGGCGTGAAAACCTCCATTCTCATTCTTGATCGCGGGCTGGCGCGGCAAAGCAGCAGCATTGCCTTCTTCAAAGTGGAAAACGACGGCTATGGCCTGGGCGCGCAGCGCCGCGCAATCGAAAAAAACGACCTGCCGGTGGTCAAGGCCGAGCTGCACGCCTACATGGAGGCATTGCGCAGCCAGCAGCCGACTGATGCGCTGACCCTTACGAAAGGCCACGTCGTCGCCAAGGCGCGGATTGCGGCAAGTAAGGAATATAACCTGAGTGGGGAGCGATTTAGGGAGAACGATTCGCAATCATCAACCTATCCCAAATATCGCTTAAGTGATGTTTGTGTGCTTAACCCTCCTAAAAGTGAACTGGCTACTCTTGAATCACAAACGACTGTGTCATTTGTACCAATGGCTGACTTGAATGAGCATCAGATTTCATTTCAGCCAAAAGAAACGAAACATTTAGGCGATGTTTTGGCAGGATATACATATTTCAAAAATGATGATGTCTTGTTGGCAAAAGTAACGCCGTGTTTTGAAAATGGGAAAGCAGGGATAGCAAGAAATCTTATTAATGGTCCTGAGTAGCTAACACTTTCCAAAACGGTTGACAGTTCAGTCTGGAGTGCGATGTGCGCTACTCACAGACTTCGCCTATACTGACGAGTTGCCAACCCTGTTCAGTAAGGAGTTGTCCATGAGTAGCA
>LJCR01002589.1 GCA_001399705.1 Kouleothrix aurantiaca | reverse complement strand
GCGTTGAAGGGCCCGATCGACGCACTCGCGCTGCCGGGGATGTTCAGATCGTTCACGGTTGGGGCGCCGGCCCCGTGTGCGGGCTGTGGCGTGCAGTTTGCCCAGCTGCCGCTGGCGCTGATATGCGGCACAAACGTGTCGGCGGTGAGGGTGAGGCTTTGGCCGGCGTGCAGCGTGGCGCGGCTGTGCTTGAAGAAGGTATTGTCCATATGCACGGTGCCGTCGGTGGCGGCGCTGCTGTTGGCCCCGGGCTGGCCAGCCATGCCTGGGTTGCGATCGTCGTGGGCGCAGGCGGCCAGCGCCAGGGTTGCGGCAAGCGCGGCCAGGCAGATCACTGTTCGGATATTCATGAGCTTTGTTTTTCCTTTCGAAATGTGCCTTAAAGAATGCGCCGGCCGCGCACGATCAGGAACAGCGGCAGCGCAAACAGAACAAGCGCGATAACCGGGTGAAAGGCGCTGAGCCAGGGCAGCACGCCGCGCAGGTAGAGCACGACGGGCTGGAGCGTGGCGAGCACGAGCAGCAGCGCGCACCACCAGCGGTCGGCGCGGGGCAGGCGGCCGGCGACGCTGAGCAGCAGCATGGCGAGTGGGCCAAGCGGCAGCGGCGAGGTGAGCAGGTGGCCGAGCGCGCTATGCGCCTGCAGCCAGCCACCGCCCATGAAAATGCCCGCGCCAGCCAGAAATGCCTGCGCGACTACGCCCAGCCAGAACAGGCCGGCGAAGATGAGATAGGCGTGGCGCGCCCAACGGCCTCGCGCAGTCGCTATGGGCGTGCTTGCGATTGTGTCCACGGAATTCCCCTTTCTGGCACCTTGCGCAGAACGCGCGGCGCTGCTTGTCCAACATGCGTTTGGACGGTGGGGCGCGTGGCGTGGTTGGTCAGAAAGGGGTGATTGCGCGGGTGATTGCGCGGGGCTACTCGGGGTGGATCAGGTG
>LJCR01002587.1 GCA_001399705.1 Kouleothrix aurantiaca | reverse complement strand
CGGTTGGCGGGTTGCGCAGCCCCGCGGGGATGCTTTCGGTGAGCGTCAGCCAGGGCAGCGGCAGCAGGCCGGTGTTCTGCACCTCAATCGCCACTTCGGCGCGCTCGCCCGGGAAGGCAGCCGTGGGCGCGCTGCGCCGCCACGCCAGCCGCTTTGCGCTGCGCCGCAGCCAGAAGCGCGCCAGCAATTGCAGGCCAACAACGACATACAGCAGGTAGAAAAACAGCTCGTTGCGCAGCGCCGCCGCCACCACAAACAGCAGCAGAATGAGCCAGAACAGGTCGTTCATCGTTTTGCGCGTTTCCCCATGCGCGGCAGGCTATGCCTCGTTTTCCCCCAGGTCGAGCGTGGTTTCGGCCAGCACGCCGCCCAGCACCGCTTCGGCGGTGCGCCCGCGCAGCGCGCTTTCGGGCCGCAGCATCAGGCGGTGCTGCCAGACTGGCCGCACCAGCGCTTTGATGTCGTCGGGCAGGACGAACTCGCGGCCGGCGAGCGCGGCGGCGGCCTGCGCAGCGCGAAACAGCGCAAACGTCGCGCGTGGGCTTACACCCAGCGCCAGGTCGGGGTGCGTGCGGGTGGCGGTCGCGAGGCGGAAAATATAGTCGCGCAGCGAATCCTGCACGTGAATCGCCCAGATCGCGCGTTGCAGCTCGGGCAGCTGCGCGCCGTCGACGACCTGCGCGATCGTGGTGATTGGGTGCGCGCCGGCCAGCGCCTCGAGCATCAGCGTTTCTTCTGCGGGCGTTGGGTAGCCCAGCGACACCTCAACCAGAAAGCGGTCGAGCTGGGCTTCGGGCAGCGGAAAGGTGCCTTCGAACTCGCCCGGGTTTTGTGTGGCCAGCACCAGAAACGGCTGATTGAGCATGCGCGTCTCGCCGTCGATCGTCACCTGGCCCTCGCCCATCGCCCCAAGCAGCGCGCCTTGCGTGCGCGGCCTC
>LJCR01002588.1 GCA_001399705.1 Kouleothrix aurantiaca | reverse complement strand
GTTCATGGGCGCGTCGAGCGCGGTTGGGCCAGCATCGCGCGTGGCGAAGCGCGGCACCGACACGGCAAAATCAACATCCAGAAAGATCGAAAAATCCCAGTAGCCGCGCAGCTCGGGCCGGTGCAGGAAGATGCCATCGAGCACAAGAAGGTCGCCGGGCGCGGCCTGCGCCTGGGGAACCTCCACTGGCGCGTCGCTGCGATGATCGAATGCGGCGGTGCGGTAGCACCCGCTGCCGCCCGGGCTCAGCGGATCGAGCAGGGCAGCGCGCAATTGCGCGTAGTTGTACGAATCTTCGAAGTAGCCCTGCGGCGAATGGCGGCCCTGGCGGTAGCGCAGCGCGCGCGGGTTGTGGAAGCCATCCACCGACGCACGAATGACGCGCCGGCCGCAGGCAGCCAGCGCCGCCGCCAGCTCGTCGCCAAACACGCTTTTGCCGGCCCCATCCACCCCGTCGATGCCCACGCGCAGTACTGGGGCAGCCTGGAGGCGCGCAATCGCGGCGGCTACCTCTTTGATGAGAGTTTGGCGCTGGTCCATAGTGCTCGCTCCGTAATAGGATCGAGCGCCATGGTAAGAAACATGCGCTGGTGCGTCAATCCGATAAACCTCTTACCGAACCGAGGGCGCGAGCTGCGGCGGCAGTTGTTTGGGCTGGTTGGCCTGATACCATGCCACTTCGTCACGAATCGTTTCGGCAAAGGGCCGCAGGCTCGCGCCCAGCTCGCGCATCGCCTTGGCCGAGCGGGTGGTGTTGCGGCGGTAGACGCTCTGCACCGCGGCGCGCGTGATCAGCACCGGACGGCCACTGAGCCGGCTCCACCCTTCCAGCGCGGTCGCCAGCACAAGCGCGGCGGCATAGGGCAGGTGCCAGCGCGGCGCGGGCACGCCGCTGTTGTGCTGCAGCAGCGCAAACAGCTCTGTAAACGGCACAAAGG
>LJCR01002585.1 GCA_001399705.1 Kouleothrix aurantiaca | reverse complement strand
GACAAGCTGAGGGAACGGCACGGCGAAAGGGACGCGTGCTGAGTGCACAGACGCGAGCGTTGTGTGAAGGGGAGGTGCTGGTGAGCAATGTGGAGAGCAGCCGGTTGAGGGGCGCAGAAGCGTGGGTGCTGTTTCGGGTGCGCTGGCAGATCGAGTTGCTGTTCAAGCTATGGAAGCAGCACGGACGATTGGACGAAAGCCGCGGACAGGTACCCAATCGGATCTTGGCGGAGCTGTATGCGAAGTTTATTGGGTTGCTGGTGCAACATTGGCTGCTGCTGGCGGGGTGTTGGGATCTGCCAAACCGTTCGCTGGTGAAGGGAGCGCGAGTGGTGCGGGCGTGGACCGAACGCTGGATACGCGTGATACACCACCCGCGACGGCTGGCACAGGTTTTGAAGGAGTTGCTTGCGGCGATACGACGAGCGAGCCGTCAGACGATGCGACGGAAAGAACCAAACACCTGGCAGCGTTTGGGTGGCGTTTCAAGCGCCTAACCTGATGCGTATGGGCGAAGCGCCCCCGTTCCCCGCAGCAAAGGGCCGGCCGTGGCCCTCTGCACTCCCCGGCCAGGGCGCTGCCCCTGGACCACGTAATGAGCGTGGCCGGTAGGCGAAATGCCCGTTGTCATGCCTCCGTTGTGGATGGAAACTACGTATCAGATATGGCGACAGCTGCGAGGGCTACGCGCCCTCGCGCTCCGCGGCAAAGGGCCGGCCGTGGCCCTCTGCACTCCCCGGCCGGGGCTTCGCCCCTGGACCCTAAAAAGAACGTGGCGCAAGGACGAAATGATTGCGTGTCATGCCTCCGTTGTGGATAGGGGCAAGGCATCGAACGAGAACAGCTGTACAAGCTTTTCTACTTGTGTACTTCCCTATATCATCTGCTGCCAGTGGCAAGCACAACGGAGGCATGAGAACCAAACGCTGAAAATGTCGA
>LJCR01002586.1 GCA_001399705.1 Kouleothrix aurantiaca | reverse complement strand
GCTGATTGCGGCGGCCGAGGCGGCCGGCTTCTGGAAGCTGGTATCGCGCGTGTTTGTCGAGAACCACGCCAGTCGGGCGCTGCTCGGGTCGTTGGGCTTCCGCGAGGTAGGCGTGTACGAAAAACATGGCAAGCTCGACGGCGCGTGGCGCGATGTGGTGATTGTTGAGCTGCTGATCGCGAGCAATGTGTAGTGCGTAGTTCGTAATGCGTAGTGGACACTGCACGGCTACGCACCACGCACCACGCACTATATCTCTTGTTTCTCAATTGTCGAGGGCTGCACGCAACAAGGTCATTTCTGCACCTTTTATATCGAAGCGTATCAATATAAGGAGAAACCCATGAACACTTCCACACTTCCCGTAGCCGTGATTGGCGCTGGCCCGGTGGGCATGGCGGCGGCGGCGCAGTTGCTGGCCCGCGGCGCGACGCCGGTGGTGCTTGAGGCAGGCCCGGCGGTGGGCGCGAATGTGCGGGCCTGGGGGCATGTGCGCCTGTTCTCGCCCTGGAAATACAATGTCGACGCGGCGGCGCGCGCGCTGCTTGAGGCAAGCGGCTGGGCCATGCCTGAGGGCGACGACTTCCCAACCGGGCGCGAGCTGGTCGAGCGCTACCTGGCACCACTTGCGGCGCTGCCAACCATGGCCCCGCACATCCGCGTGGGCACCCGCGTGCTGGGCATCAGCCGGCAGGGCGTTGACAAAATGAAAAACGCTGGACGCGAGCAGGCGCCATTCCAAATCCATATCGCCACGCCCGACGGCGAAGACGTGTTATTCGCGCGCGCGGTGATCGACGCTTCGGGCGCGTATGGGACGCCCAGCCCGCTTGGCGCGAACGGCATGCCAGCGGTGGGCGAGCGGGCGCTGCGCGACGATGTTTTCTATGGCATCCCCGACGTGCTGGGGGCTGAGCGGGCGCGCTACGCCGGGCGGCG
>LJCR01002584.1 GCA_001399705.1 Kouleothrix aurantiaca | reverse complement strand
CGGCGTGGTAGTCGCTGCCGGCCAGTCCTTCCTCAATACCGCGCAGAATGTCGCCATAGAAAGGGCTGGCAATACTCTGCGTGAGCACGCCAACCGCGCGCGTGCGCCCCCACACCAGGCCCTGCGCGCTGGCGTTCGGGCGATAGCGCAGCTTTTTCACGGCAGCATTCACCGCGTCGCGCTTGTCATCGGCGACGGGTGTGTTGCCATTCAGCACGCGCGAAACCGTGCTCGGCGACACGCCGGCTTCACGGGCGATATCAAGGATCGTTGGTGGGTTGGGCATAGCACTACGAATTATACACGGCCTGAAAGCCGTGTCAATGCGCAGCATGAGCGCCCGAAAGCCGAAACGCGCGTGGCGGGAGCAGTGTGAGGTTCCGAGCTATGGTTCTGCTGCCGCGCGCAGCATCACCTCGCCGCGCGGCACCTCCGCCGGGTCGACCAGCATATATCCTGCGCTGCGCACTGTGACGAGGTAGTCGGGCGGGAGCTTGCGCCGCAGATTGCGGACGTGCGCGCGAAGCAGCGCCTGAGCCTCAGCTTCTTCTGCTTCGTAGCCATGGGTATGCCGCACGATCCCGGCGCAGGGGTAGACGCGGCCGGGCGTTTCGGCCAGGCAGCGCAAAAACGTGTATTCAATCGGCGTCATGTGCAGCGGCGTTGGGCCCGGGCTGGCGGTGTGGCGAAACAGATCGAGTTTCAGGTTGCCAATCTGCATATAGCGTCCTGGTTCGGCTGCCACATTGGCTACCGGTGGCTCGGGTGGCGCAAGTTCATCGCTGGCCTGAAATTCCTCGGCGAGCAGGCGCATGGCCTGCAAGCGGCGCTGCTCGGAAGCCCGCCGCCGCGCCGCCTTTTCCACACATTCCAGCAATTCGGCCGAATTGCATGGCTTCAGCAAGTAATTAAATGCGCCCGAGCGCAGCGCTGCTACGG
>LJCR01002583.1 GCA_001399705.1 Kouleothrix aurantiaca | reverse complement strand
CTATTATCGTGAACCTCAACAAATATATTGTCAATTTTTTCTATTAGATCCAGATCTATGATCTTATTTAATATCTTAATCTCAACTCCTTCAACATCTAACTTTAGAATCCTAATTCGAGCATTTAAAGAACTAATGAATTCACAGAGATCGATAACTTCTACTTCGACATAATTATCTAGTAATATATTCCCCTTAAAATCAAGCAATGATGAACCTGTAGACCATAGAATTGGATCTTTTTCAGAATTCTCATGCAAATACAACTTCATCTTAGTGTTTACGTCCAAAACACCCTTATTAATACAAAATATATTTTTATTATCATGAAACTTATTTTCTAAAACCCTGAATGCAGAAGGATTTGGCTCGAAAGCATAAACCGTCGCGCCTGTGCGGCCTAAATATTCAGTATATAGACCTACATTAGCTCCACAGTCAATAGCAATATCAGATACACCCAATTTAATAGCCTTGAATTTCCTTTGGGCTCGGCGAGCTGGCGTCATGGGATTAAGCTTTTTAATTAGTCGCGCAAGCATTGCAAAACTCCTTCTATTTATTACACCTTAGCACACTACTTAAATGATCGCATAAAATATTGTCTAAGCAATATTAAGTCATCTTTTTTGATGAGCCACATGATTAGAAAATATGACATACCGCCAATGCCAATCGACACAAATAAACGCATCCAGGGATTAATAGCTAAATCACTCTGTAAATTTACTAATGCATATCTAACTATAAAAGCCATTAAGACGGAGGCAATTAGAGGACCAATTAATATTTTCAGGAAATATACAAACCCAACTTTTAATTGAACATTAACGAAGTGTATACTAATTAAACCTGTTATGATTGGCAAAGCAGTCTCTGCCAAAAGAAAAGCTCTCAAACCAAGCCATGCGGTAATCGGATAAGTTATTATTATTAGAA
>LJCR01002582.1 GCA_001399705.1 Kouleothrix aurantiaca | reverse complement strand
CAGGTAGACCGCGCGCCAGTGGTAGACCTTGCCGATCCGCCCGTCGTCGATCAGCCGCTTGGCGAGCTGCACCGCCGGCACGCGCCGGTAGTTGAAGTTGACCATGCCGACGACCTTGTTGCGCTGTACGGCCTCGAGCATCTGCTTGGCTTCGGCCAGCGTGTTCGCCAGCGGCTTCTCGCAAAACACATGCTTGCCGTTGTTGGCGGCCTCGATCGAAATCGTGGCGTGGCTGTCGCCCGGCGTCGAGACATCGATCAGGCCGATATCGTCGCGCTGCACGAGCTTGTGCCAGTCGGTTTCGTAGCCTTGCCAGCCGAACTGCTCGGCGGCAGCCTTCAAAGCGGCCTCGTCGCGCCCGCAGATCGCCTTCATCTCGGGGCGCAGCGCCACGTCGGGGAAGAAGCTCGCCACCTGACGATACGCATTCGAGTGCGCCTTGCCCATGAACTTATAGCCCACCAATCCTACGCCGATTGTGCCTGCCATTCCGTCCTCCTTAACGTGTTGCAGCGCGAGCACCAGGGATGCCACATCTTACCGCAAAACGCCTCACACATAGCTGCCCAGGATGGTGGTGTATTCGATCGTGTTGCCAAACGGGTCGCGGCAGAAGAAGCGCGGCCGATTGTGGATCGGCGTGGTGTCCCACGGCGCATAGCCCGCTTCAACCAGCCGCGCGCGCACGGCGTCAAGCTCATCTACTTCCAGGCACAGGTGCCGGCCCGAGCTGTCGTCGCGCGGCTCCTCGCTAAAAAGATGCAGCTCGGTGCCGTCGCCCACATCAAACCAGACAAGATCGAGGCTGGCGATGCTGGCGGGCACGGGCTTTTCGGGCAGGCCCAGCACGCCAGTGAAAAAGGCGCGTGCCTGATCGGCGCTGGCCGGGCCGGGCGGGCGCGGGATGCTGACATGCTGAATACGCGGGCGATGCATGGCG
>LJCR01002581.1 GCA_001399705.1 Kouleothrix aurantiaca | reverse complement strand
AGAACCGCAGAACCAGCAACTTATAAACCTGCAAACCTGCAAACCTGTCACCTGCAAACCTGTAACCTGCAAACCTGTAACCTGTTTCGGCGTTTGTCTAAACCGGCCAAGCTTCTAACCCGCAACCTGCAACCGCCCCTCAAGGGTATCAGCCACCCTGAAGCGATGAGTGGCGAATTCGCTACGCTGCGTGAAGTTTGCGCACACCGCAGCGCCCGCCGCAGAGTGTGCTATAGTTGGCGCGTGTTCCCGCATACCATGCGCAATACCATGCCCGAGCTGTTCGCGCCAAGCATACATGGCCGCGCCGGCCAGCGCCCAACGATCGGTGTGCTCTCCACCTGGGCGATCTACGAAGGCACCAGCCTCGACTGGTATGCCCATACGCTCCTGCGCGGCATGCGCGCCGCCGCGCGCGATCACGGCTGCGACCTGCTGCTTGGCTGCGGCATTGGCCTGCCAAGCGGGCCGCGCGAAAGCCGCACCGCCTGGGCGATCACCGGCACCGGCATCAACTTCATCCCGGTTGGCGCGTGGAACGCCGACGGCCTGATCATCATCCCCGACAACCTGTCCGACGTGCAATCCGCCTATGTGCAGGATTTGATTCGTGCTGGCTACCCGGTGATCGCCACCACCGCCGAGCAGCCCTGGCCGCTGGTCGCGATCGATAATGCCGGCGGCATTCGCCTTGCGCTCGATCATCTGCTGGAACACGGCCACCGCGCGATTGCCTTTGTGGCGGGCAATACTGGCGGCGGCGGCGACAGCGCCGAGCGCCTGCACGCCTATGAAGAAGGTTTGCGCGCCGCCGGCATCGCGCTCGAACCGCGCCTGGTCGCGTATGGCGACCTGTCCTACACCGGGGGCGTTGGGGCGATGCAGCGCATTCTGGCGGCGGGTGTGCCATTTTCCGCCGTGCTCGCCAGCAACGACCAATCG
>LJCR01002580.1 GCA_001399705.1 Kouleothrix aurantiaca | reverse complement strand
GTTTTGTAGCGGACGAAATGAGTGACGCGACCTATGCCGTGCAGCGATTGCAGGGCGCCGCGCCAGCCTTTCGCATCACGTCGACCGATGCGCAGGGGCGCTGGGCGGTGGTGAAGGAGATCGTCGCCGACCCGCAGGCCAGCACGATCCTGTTCACGGTGACCTTTCAGGCGCTGAAGGGCCAGCCGGGCGACTACCGCCTGTTTCTTGACTACAGCCCGCGCATCGCTGGCAGTGGCGCGGGCGACCTGAGCCGTATTGTTGATGGCCGGGCGCAAGCCTGGGACGAGCAGGCTGGCGTGTATACCACGCTCGCCAGCGACCCGCCGCCCGCGCTTGCCACAAGCGGCTACGCCGGCCAGAGCGATCTGCGCAGCGATCTGGCAGATTTCAAGGTGGATGCGACCTACAACGCCACCACCACGCCGGGCCGCCTCTCGATTGGCATGGAACTGCCGACCAGCGGCGCGACAACAGTGGCGCTGGGCTTTGGCGCAAGCCAGAGTGCCGCCGACGCCGCTGCCGCTGGCAGCCTGGAGCGCGGCTTCCCGGCGGTTTCGCGCGCCTACCTCGCGGGCTGGTCCACCTACCTGGACGGGCTGCCTTCGCCATTTCCGTCGCTGCCGCTCTACTCCGAAAGCCTGGCGGTGCTGAAGTCGCTGGAAGATAAGACTGTGCGCGGCGCGTTTCTGGCCTCGCTGGCAGTGCCGTGGGGCCAGCTCGCGCCCGACGACGCGCGCGGCTACCGCGTGGTGCGCACGCGTGACCTGTACCAGATGGCGAATGCGCTGCGCCTGGCCGGCGACACAGCCTCGGCGCGCGACGCGCTGGCCTTTCTTGACGAACATTTGCAGCGCCCTGATGGCAGCTTCCCGCTGGCCGCGCTGCCCGATGGCACGCCCACCGACGACGCCGTAGCGCTGGATGGCGTGGCGCTGACGAT
>LJCR01000258.1 GCA_001399705.1 Kouleothrix aurantiaca | reverse complement strand
AAGATGTCGCCGCCAAGGTGCGCGCGGCCGGCGGCGCCGACGACAGCGAGGTGGTGGGCGACCTTGCCGGCGCGATGCACTACCTGCGCGCGCTGGCCTACAGCAGCGGCAAAGTGGGTGTGTTCGGCACATGTTCGGGCGGGCTCCACGCCTTTCTGGCCGCCTGCCGCGCGCCCGGCTTCGACGCAGTGGTGGATTGCTGGGGCGGGCGTGTGGTGATGGCGCCGAACGAGCTCACGCCCAAGCAGCCGGTCGCCCCGCTCGACTACACCAAAGACTTGCCCTGCCCGATCCTGGGTCTGTTTGGCGAGGAAGACCAGAATCCCACGCCGGCGCATGTCGCGCAGCTCGAAGATGCCCTCAAGCAGCACGGCAAGACCTACGAGTTCCATATGTACCCGAAGGCTGGGCATGGTTTCTTCTACTACCACCGGCCAGCCTACCGCGCTGAGCAGGCTGTCGACGGCTGGGAGAAGATCTTTGCCTTTCTCGAAACCTACCTTTAGGCGTTTTTCGCGCAGGGTCTGGTGGATGCGGTTTCTCGGTTCTCAGCTCGCGGTTCGGGGTTCTTTTTCAGCCAACACAGGAGCATCGCTATGTGCACAATGATCGCCACGCAGGTGCCAATTGAAGGCAGCGGCAAGAAGGCCAGCGGCTGGTTTCCGCTGCGCGAAGCCAATGTTTCCTACGATCACTCGTTCGATGCGCCGTTCGAGCACGCGCTGAATATTGATTTTGTGAACGAGGCGCTTGGCCCCGGCGCGCGTGTCGCCGTCGAGCTGAGCGTGGAAGGCGCACGCGCGCTGGTCGCCGCGATCAACAGCGTGCTGGAGCAGGCCGACCAAGGCGGCTACCTGGAGCAGCCCGCGCACCAGCCGTAACGTGGCTTCAGTGGTGTTTGCTCGGGCAGGCACTGCCAGCTCGTCGTTCTGGACAAAGCATTATGAAACAAAGCATCTCCTGGTCATACAACCGGAGATGCTTCGTTTCGCTCTGCCTGACACTATGAAATTGAGCGCCTGTTTGTGGTATGCGAAAAGAGGCAGATCGCGCTGCGAATGCTAGCCGGCGGCGGGCGCTTGCAGCAGTTGCGCCAGCGCCCGCAGCAGCACGTCGGTCTCGACGGGCTTGGGCACGTAATCGTTGAAGCCGGCCGCCAGCACATTCACACGCTCTTCAATGCGCACGTAGGCGGTGAGCGCAACTGCGGGCGTGCCCCCGCCCTGCTCGGCCGGCAGTGCGCGCACCGCCCTGATCAGCCAGTAGCCATCTTCGCCGGGCATGGCGATGTCGGAAACCAGCGCGGCTGGCTGCCAGCTGCGCACAAGATCGAGGGCATCGCGCGCATTCGCGCACAGGCGCAGCTCGGCTCCACAGTCTCCCAGCACCTCCCCGAGCATGTCGAGAATGTCGGCCTGGTCGTCGACCAGCAGGATGCGCGCGCCACGCAGCTCGGGCGGGTAGCGCATGGCTTGCCCGCTGGTGCGCGCAGCTTCATCCCCTGCGGGCAGGCGTTCGCTGTCGCCAAGCGGCAGCCGCACGGTAAATGTTGCGCCCTGGTCTGCGCCCGCGCTGTCGACCGACACCGTGCCGCCGTGCATTTCCACGATGTTGCGTACGATCGCCAGCCCCAGGCCAAGCCCGCCGTGCGCGCGGTTGCTGGTGCCGTCGGCCTGGCGAAAGCGGTCGAACACAAATGGCAGGAAATCCGCGCTGATGCCCATTCCGCTGTCGGCGATGGCAAGCTGCGCCGCGCCATTCTCTGCCGCGAGCCGCACGCTGATCGTGCCGCCGGCCGGCGTAAACTTGGCCGCATTCGAGAGCAGGTTCCACGCCACTTGCTGGAGCCGGTCGGCGTCGCCAAGAATCAGCCCAACGCCCGTGGGAAGATCGCTGTGCAGACGAATGCTTTTGGCCTCGACGGCTGGCATCAGGGTGTCGATGGCGGCCTGCGCCACGCGCGCCAGGTCGATTTGGTCGAGCTGGAAGCGCAGCTTGCCGCTCACAATCCGCGATACGTCCAGCAGGTCTTCGATCAGCTGGGCTTGCGCCTTGGCGCTGCGCATCATCTTGTCGACCGTGCGGTTGACGTATTCGGCGTCGTGGGTGCGGCGCAGGAGCAGCTGCGCATAGCCCATGAACGAGGTCAGCGGCGTGCGCAGCTCGTGCGAGACAGTGGCGAGAAATTCGTCTTTCAGGCGGCTGGCTTCTTCGGCACGGCCGCGCGCTGCCTGCTCCTGCGCATACAGCATCTGCAGGCGCTCCTCGCTGGCGCGAAGTGCCGCAACCGCCTGCGCGCGCTCAACTGCGTCCCAAGTCTGCTCGCCAATATTGCGCGCCAGCATGGCTTCGTCGTGCGTCCACTGGCGCGTAAATGAGTGGTTCACATAAAAGCCCGCGCACCAGCGCCCGTTGCGGATCAGCGGCACGTCGATCATCGCGCACACGCCGACGGCAGCGAAAGAAGAGTTGGCGGTGAGCGGATGCTGGGCGGTGTCGTTGATCACAAGCGTGTGGCCGGCGTGCAGCTCGGCCAGGTAATCGGCCGCCATGCCCCTGGTTGGGAAGCTGCCTGCCAGCGCCGGCAGCGTGCCATCAGTCCACGAAGCCGTAAACAGAATGGTGTCGTCGTTGGGAGTGTCGAAGAAGCCAACGCGATTGACGCCGAGGTGGCGGCCGAGCGCTTCGGCGGCGAGGGTCATGATTGTGTTCGGGTCGTCGGTTTCGCGCTGCTGCTGCACGAGCTTGAGCTGCATCGCCTGGCGCGTTTCGGTGGCTTGCAGCTCGCGTGCGGCGCGGGCGCGCTGGATGGCCTCCCAGATGCGCGCGGCAACATCGCGCAGCAGTGCAGTTTCGGCCTGAGTATAGCGGCGCGGCACGCGGTCGTGCACCGTGAAGTACGCCAGCAGCTCGCCATTTTTAATCAGCGGCACGCTGAGAAACGCGCGCGTCAGGATCGGAGCATACACCACCTCCTGAAAGGCGGCAGTGGCCGGGTGGGTCGCGGTATCCTCGATCATGACAGGCTCGCCGCGCTGGTGCATAGCGATAATATCGTGGCCAAGCGCCCCCAGGTTCCATGACCCTTCGGTATTTGGCACGCCTTCAGCGGTATCGCTGATGTCGGCGATGGTGTGCACCTTCCCGTGTTCGATATCGAAAAAGCCATATGAGCAACTGCTCGACCCGAGTGCGTTTTTTACCAGGCGGCAAGCCTCGCGCGCAATATCGCCTTCGTCGGCCAGCGCGCGGGCAGAGTCGGATACGTGCAGAAGCAGGTCGAGCAGGCGCTCGCGCTCCATCAGCGCTTTTTCCACCTGCCGGCGGGCGCTGATGTCGTTAAACAGAACCGCGACATGGTGCTGGTCCGGGTCGTCGACGCGAAACGCATAGACGTCGTAGAAACGATTGAGCTGGTCAGCTGCATTCTCAAAGCGCATTGGCTCGCCCGTCAGGGCAATGCGGCCATACAGGTCGAACCAGTACTGCTCATGCTCGGGCAGAATATCGCGTATCCAGCGGCCAGTGGCGTTCTCGATGCCGGTTTGTTTCTCAAACGCGGCGTTGACTTCGAGGAACTGGTAGTCGGCTGGCGTACCATCGGCGTCGAAACGCATGCCAATGATACAGAATCCGGCATCAAGTGAATTGAGAACAGTGTGGTAGCGATCGCTCGCGTTCTGGCTGTGCTGGTCGGTGGCCGGGGGGAGATTCATGAGTATCGGACCTTTTGTTGTGCGGTCGTGGAGCTATGGATCGTGGGTGCCTGGCGCAAAAGCTCGCATCACGTATTGTACATCATAGCGGCGCAGTTTGCTGGCATGCCTGCGCGCCAGCGAGCCGTGCTGCTGCCCGGCCGCCACCTATACCGCCGCGCAGTCGAGCTGCACGCGCGGCGCAATTACGTGCTGGAAGGCTGGCTGCGCGAGTTCAAGCGCGAGGCGGCGCTGCACCGCGGCGATCCCTTCGGCCAGCGCATCAACATCGGCAATGTCGTTGTAGATCGTGAAGCTGGCGCGCGCCGTCGACGATAGGCCCAGCCGCGCGTGGAGCGGGTGAGTACAGTGGCGGCCCGAGCGAATGGCGATGCCGCGCTCATCCAGCGCCAGCGCCAGCTCCTTGGGAACCAGCTTGCCGTCGCTAGGCAGCCACACCGCGCCCAGCACATCGTCGATGCGCAGAAGCGGCCACTTCTCAAAGGCTTCGCGCGGGCTGATCATGTGCGCTTCCACGCCCATGATCCCGGCCATAGCGGCGGTGCGGCGCAGCTGCGTCATGCGCTCGGCCGACTTGCCGACGATCAGGCTGCCGACCTGCTTCCAGCCGATTGGGTGACCGGTTTCGGCTTCGAGGCCAGCGTACAGCTCGGCGCTGTACTTGTTGATTTTGGTCATGCTATTGCTGGTGCGCAGCCGGCCAATCAGCCCGGCAGCGTGCCAGCTTGTGCCGGCGGCGAGGCTGTGCTGCTCAAGCAGCAACACATCCTTCCAGCCAGCCTTCGCCAAATGATATGCGACGCTGGTGCCAATCACGCCGCCGCCGACGATGACTACCCGCGCCGCGCTGGGAAGCTGGGCGCCCGCTCCGTTGTCCACAACCCGACTCCTTTCCTGGCCGCGTTTCTTGCCGGCTATGATACCAAGTTTGCGGAACGGCGTGTCAGCCGGGCTGGCAGAACAGCGTGGCAATCACGCGGTCGGCGTGCTGCTCGATCTGCGCGGGCGCGAGGATGTCGATTGCGCAGAGCTGGTTGGTAAACGCCACCAGCGCAAATGGCATCGCGCCCATCATCAGCAGAGAAAGCAGAAACGTATTG
>LJCR01002579.1 GCA_001399705.1 Kouleothrix aurantiaca | reverse complement strand
GGGGGCAGATCACCTGGGCGGAGTGGCGGGAACGGACCTATGGCGCGCCGGCGCGGCCGGCGACGGCAAGCAGGCATGAAGGAGGATTGCGATGACGACGATGAGCGCTGCCCGCGCAAATACAAACCTGCCGTGGGCGCGGGTGCTGGTGGGCTTTTTCGCGCTGGTTCACCTGGCGACGGGCGCCGCGCTGCTGTTTGCGCCGCGCTGGTTTTTCGACAATATCGGCACGTTCCCGCCGTTCAACCGCCACTATGCTGGCGACCTGGGCGCGTTTCAGGTGGGGCTGGGCGTGGGGCTGGCGCTGGCCGCGCGCGACCCGGCGCGCCACCGGCTGCTGCTCATCGCCGTGGCGGTGGGCAATGTCGTCCACGCGCTCAACCACGCCTACGACGCGATCGTTGGCGGCGTGCCAGCGAGCGTCTGGCTCAGCGATGTCGGTCCGGTTGCGCTCACGGGCGTGATTCTGGCGCTGCTGACGGTGCGGCTGCCGGCGGCCAATTCCAAGGCGTAAGCATGTGTCTTAGCTTTTTGAAGCTTTATCGGGCCGCAAACGCGGTTCTGCCAGTTTGAAAATGCGGTAGAACATTCGCGGAGCGGCGCATGAATCAACAGGTGCGCGGGCCATAAAATCCCGCGCACCTGTTGAAAGTAGCAAGCTTCGGGTGAAGGTCGCGCCGCTAGATCCACCCCATGGCGGCGGCGGTCTGCAGCAGGCCACCCACCACTGCCCATGCGACAGTGCCCGTCATCCACTGCCCGCTATGGCGCGCGCGCGCTTCGTCGGGGTTTACTGTGCCGTACCAGCGCCGCGAGCCGGGCCGCGTCAGCAGCCACACTTCCAGTGGCGAAACCACCAGCAGGAGCACAGTGGTGTAGAGAAAACCATAGCGCCCCTGCTCAAGCATGCGCGGCAGCACGGCCAGCGCGCCAATGCCGCCAAC
>LJCR01002578.1 GCA_001399705.1 Kouleothrix aurantiaca | reverse complement strand
ATCGTGCTGCGCACGACGTGCTCCAGGTAGGGCTGGTACTGCTGGCGCTCGGTGCGCTGCATCGTCGCTACGGCATCGGAATCGAGCCCGTTGTACAGGTCGGGGTCGGGGCTGATGATCGCGAGCATGGCCGCGCCGTCGCGGGCGTATTCTTCCATGGCACTGGCCTGCCATGTTGGGAACTCGGTGAAAGAGTCGCGCGGGGCGTAGCGCAGCCGCGATACGGCGTTCTGGTCGTCGCGCCAGATCACCTGCACAAAGCGCGCGCCATCCTGGTAGGCGCGGTCGATGATCAGGCGCACCAGCGGCGCAGCATCGATCGGCGCACGCACGAGCATGCGCTGGCCGGGCTGAAGGTTCAGGCCCACGCGCTCGGCCAGGTCGGCATAGCGCTCGAGCAGGGTGTTGAAATCGAGAGACATGCGAGCAATCCTTTTCTGTACAGTTTAGCGAGCGTCATCGCTTGCTTGCGGGCGGACCATGGTGGAAATGCCTTCGGCGCCGGCGACAAACACCTGTGTGGCCATGCCGATAAACAGGCCGTGCTCGACCACGCCAGGGATGGCGTGAATGGCGACGTTCAGCGCGCGCGCGTCGGGGATGCCGTTGAATGCGCAATCGAGAATATAGTTGTTTTCGTCGGTCAGGAAGGGCTGGCCGTCGGCGGCGCGGCGCAGCGTGGGGGTGCAGCCCAGTTCGGCCAGGCGCGGCGCAACCACCGGCAGGGCGAAACGAATGACCTCGACCGGCAGGGGGGCGCGCGTGCCAAGCTGCGCCACCGGCTTGCTTTCGTCGGCCACGATGATCAGGCGTGCGGCTGAGCTTTCAACTATTTTTTCGCGCAGCAGCGCGCCGCCCAGCCCTTTGATAAGGTTCAGCTCGGGGTCGATCTCGTCTGCGCCGTCAAGCGCCAGATCAAGCTGCGGGTGGCTATCGAGCGTGGAC
>LJCR01002577.1 GCA_001399705.1 Kouleothrix aurantiaca | reverse complement strand
TTCCAGAGCCACACCGCCCCGCTCAGCGTGCCCGCAAACAGCGCGCCCGAGGCAGCGCCGTAGTGCAATGCCGTCACGTCATCCGCAGGCCCGCCCGAGCTTGCCGACCACACGCCCGCCGCCGTGCGGTGCAGCAGATGCTGCGCAGCCGACAGGCTTATATTGCTCAGCATGGCCAGGCCCGACGACACCGCGCCCGCGCCGTCCCGCCAAAAGGCATCAAGCGCCCGCAGCTCCACAAACACCGCGCCACCCCGATCCGAGCTTGGCGCGGCCGCAAGCACCACCCGCAGATCAAGCACATCGCCAGCCCGCGTATACCGCAGAATCGCCGGCGAGCTTGGCGCAGCGGCCCCGATGCGATCCGGCGCGAGCAGCGCATACAGCGAGGACATCAGCCCCGCCCGATCTGTGGCCGCGCAGATCAGCACCACAGTCCGATCCCCCGCCCGCACATCCTGCACGAAGCCAGCGGCCACCACCGGCGTGATCGGCGGCAGCCCAAGACCGGCCGCGCCGTAGATCGTCGCGCCGAGATCGGCCAGCTCCACGAACGCGCCGCCATCATACGGAGCCAGCGCAAACGTGCCCGACCACGCCATGCTGCGCAGCAGGCTATTGGCGCTGATTTTCCGGCCAAGTGTCATGCTTCTTCTTCGTTCCCTTCGCCCAGGCTGTAGTCAGGCCGGCGCACCCCGCGCACATTGACTCCAGTGGCCGGCGCTGTTGCCGTCGTTGATTGCGCATGCACCGCAGCGGCCAGCCGCTTGCGCACCCGTTCAATACCCGCCTGCACCTGGCTCAGCTTCTGCACTTGCGCGCCCTGCCCAGCCCCCGCCGATGAGTCGACCAGCGTTGTATAGTGAATCCCTAGCCGCTCCAGGCAGCCCAGCAGCCCGCGCGCGGCCAGCTCCAGCAGCTGATTGCTCGACAGCGTTGCATCGGC
>LJCR01002576.1 GCA_001399705.1 Kouleothrix aurantiaca | reverse complement strand
GCGCGCGATCGAGCGGCTTGCCGGCCAGTGCATCGGCAATCTGCGCAGTATACTCGGCTGCAACCTGGTCGTAGCTGCGCGCCACGGGATTTTGTTCTGCCATGGTTTCACCCCGATCTATGAGCGTGGGGCAATTATATCGCCAAGAGTAAACAGTTGCGCGCCGTGTTTATGCGGGCCATTTCCGACCGCATTGCGCGGTATACTGGCTTTATTCACAAAATAATCCGGCAGCCACTTTTGCCCGGCCGCTAAAGCAGCGGGCTAGAATGAGGCGAAGCCCGCCTTCGCGGGCTCAAGAGGCCACGAAGGTGGCCTTCGCAAACAGTAGCCGAGGGCTTCAGCCCGACGGAAATATCGCACCGCGTCGCTCGTGTTAATGAAGTAAAAGGAGCATTCTATGAATACCAAACAGGAAGCGCTGCCACTGCTGCGCGCCGAATTCGAGCGCTGGAACGCGCTGCTTGCGAGCCTGAGCGAAGCGCAGCTCACCAGCCCGCAGCTGGACGATGGCTGGTCGATCAAAGATGCGGTGGCGCACCTGCACGCCTGGCAGCAGCGCTCGGTTGCGCGCGTTCAGGCGGCGCTGGCTGGCGGCGAGCCAAATTATCCGAACCTACCCGCCGAACTCGACCCCGAGACCGAAGACGTGGATGCGCTCAACGCGTGGTTCCATTCACAAACCCGCGAGCAGCCGTGGCCCGAGGTGTACGGCAACTGGCGCGCGAATTTTGCGCACCTGCTTCAGCTCAGCGCGCAAGTGCCCGACGAGCTGTGGCTGGGCGACGAGCGCTACCCGTGGATGGACGGCTACCCGCTGCTCGGCGTGCTTGAAGGCACCTACGAGCATCACCAGGAGCACTGGGAATTCCTCCAGCCGGTTTTGGCTGGCTTTCAACCCTAAAACTTGCTCTTATCCTTTGCGCGATTTCGCAGTATGATAGAA
>LJCR01002574.1 GCA_001399705.1 Kouleothrix aurantiaca | reverse complement strand
GTACTCGGGGATGCTGGCCGCCGCATAGTCGGCGCGCTTGGTCACGGTATCGCGCTCGGGGTCGTCGGGGCTGACGATTTCGACCACCAGATCGGCGCCAAGCCAGAAGCGCTCCTGGCGACGCGGGTCGCGCGCATCGCGCACCAGCAGAATGTCGGGCTCGCGGAACGTGCCGGGGCGCACCTGCAGGCGGAGTGGGGCAACCAGCACTTTGCCGCCCGACGCGCGCAGAAAAGCACGCAGCAGGTCGTACAGGAACAGCAAAATAACCTGATGCTTATCGGTTGGCATGGGCAGCATCTCGATCAAGCCATCGTCGAACTCAATCAGGCCTGTGGCCTTGTCGCTCAGGGCGAGATATTGCTGCTCAGTCCACAGCCCCTGAATGGTTTTCAGGCTGTACACATTATCATAGGGGCCAACGAGCCGCCATCCGCGAGTTGTCAGGTCAGTTGCCATCGCGCTGATCCTCCTGCGTGTGGTGCAGGGCACCAGTATAGCATAGTGCCGCGCCCCTGAACCGGCGGGCCACATACCAGGGCCATGTCAACGTTGAGATGGAAACGAGACCTATCCACAGATGACGCAGATTACCAGATGTGAGGACCATAATCTGCGCAATCTGCGTCATCTGCGGATGAATTCTGCGACTGTGACGTGGTCCTGCGCATTCACGCCATTGCCTCCTCAACCGCTGCTTCGAGCGTGAGCGCTTGCCCTTCAGCCCACAGCGCCTCGAACGCGGCATCGCCCAGGGTTCGGCGCAGCTCGGCCAGCATTGCGTCGCGGCGCGGGCGGTCGACGGGTGGCAGCGGCGCATGGAGCGCAGCCCGGCTCGCGGCGGCGCTGCCCCACGGCCGCACAGCGCGAGCGGCGTCGCCTTCTGCGCTTGCGACGGCGGCCAGCCCTTCGATGCAGGCGGTACAAGCCCACTTCCCGCCAAGCGC
>LJCR01002573.1 GCA_001399705.1 Kouleothrix aurantiaca | reverse complement strand
GTCGTGCCGTCTCCAGGGCCCGCCCAAGGTCGGACGTGAAGACAGCGGCAATGCCGTCGTCGCGCCGGCGCCCGCCCAGCTCGGCGGCCAGCGCCCGCCCCTGCGCGGAAAGCCGCCCTGCATGCCAGCCGGTGGCACTGCCGCGCTCGTTGTCCTCGCTGAGCGAGTGCGTTTCAAACACAATCTGTGTCGCCATGCTGCTTCCCTTTCAGCGCGCATAGCGCTCTGCGACGATCGCGGGCGTGTCGGGAATGTGCTCCTGCTTCACGGCCAGCGCAAATACCACATATTCGGCGTGGGCCCAGCCCAGTGGCGCGGCGCTGCCCGTGGGCGCGCCATCGGCAAAAACCTGCTCGGGCAGCATCCCGCCCGCATTCGCCGCCCCCGAAACCGTCGGCAGATACCAGCTGGCCGGGTGCTCCGAACCGCTCTGCGCAACCAGGTAGATGCTATTCTCGCTCACCAGCAAAGGCCACAGGTTGCCATGCCCGTCAGGCGCGTGGCCGGGCTGGCCTTCGCCATAGGCATCGTGCGCGTAGCGGCGGAAGATTTCGCCCTTGGGCGTGCCGACTTCAAGCTCCTTCTCGGCCAGCTCCAGCGTCGCCAGGATGCGCGGGTCCTTGGGCGCGCGCACGCCCAAGCGCACCAGATCGAGAACGCTCATGTCGACAATGGTGCGCTGATCGTAGCTCGCGCCGCCGGGTATGGCCAGCGAGGTTGGCGCGTTCGGCTGGCCGTCGCTGCTGTGCAGGTAGTAGCTGCCGCCGAGTGGGCCATTCTCGGCCAGCGTCCAGCGCTCGACGCTGGCGTTCCATTCGTCGGCGGTCTTCAGGAAGCGCTCGGCTGAGGCCGTGTCGCCGGCCTTTTGAGCAAGATCGGCGGCGCACACCAGGCCGGCGATTTCAGCTGCCAGCGTGGCGGGAGAATAGCCGCCCGGCTCGCCCCAG
>LJCR01002575.1 GCA_001399705.1 Kouleothrix aurantiaca | reverse complement strand
TGAATGGGGCCAGATCGATCCCGGCCGTGTCGGCGGCGGCCTGAATGCGCGCCTGCGGGCCAATCAGCACCGGGTCGATCAGGCCGGCGCGCGCCGCTTCAACCACATCGCGCAGAATGCCCGGCTCGACCGGGTGCACCACGCCCACGCGAATGGCGGGCTGGCCGGCCGTGGCCGCGATCAGCTGGCGATAGCGCGCGCCGTGGTCGTGCAGATGCAGATCGGGCAGCGTGACGCGCGGGCGCTTGATTTTCTCGGTGGGCGCGATCACCTCGGCCGTGCCGCTGATCACCGTCTCGCCGGCCTGGTTCGCGCAGGTGCAATCAAATGTGATGCGGTGCTTGGCAGGATCTTTCACCAGTGCCTGCACCGTCACCGTCACAGCGTCACCAATCGCGACCGGGCGGCGGAAGCGCAGCGTCTGGCTCAGGTAGATCGTGCCGGGGCCGGGAAGCTGCGTGCCGAGCAAGGTTGAGATCAGCGCGCCGCCCCACATGCCGTGCGCGATGATCTTGTGAAACATGTCGTTGCGGGCGAATTCCTCGTCAAGATGCGCGGGGTTTACGTCGCCCGACATGATCGCAAAGAGCTTGATATCCGCATCGGTGAGCGTGCGCGTCAGGCTTGCGGCGTCGCCGGGCGCGATTTCGTCGAACGTGCGATTCTCGATATAGTCCATGCGCTACTCCTGCGCCAGCCACCGCACCGCTTCCTTGGCATAGTAGGTGATGATCATATCCGCGCCGGCGCGCTTGATGGCGATCAGGCTTTCCAGTGCGGCGCGGCGCTCGTCGATCCAGCCATTCTGCGCGGCGGCCTTGATCATAGCATATTCGCCGCTCACCTGGTACGCCGCCAGTGGCAGGTCGTGCTGCGCCCGCGCCGCGCTGATGATGTCGAGGTAGGCGCCGGCGGGCTTGACCATCAGCATATCCGCGCCCTCGGCG
>LJCR01002572.1 GCA_001399705.1 Kouleothrix aurantiaca | reverse complement strand
GCTAAATACATTGCGCTTGATCACGTAGATCTGCTGGGTGTTGCTGAATAAGTTTGGGTGGCGGCGCAAGATCTCGCGCGGCGGCAGGCCATCCACGAAGGTGCTTGTCAGCACGATGCGCTCGCGCAGGCTGAGCGGTTGCAGCGCCAGGATGTTCCACACCTCCTGCTGCAGCGCGGCGTTTGTCACCCGATCTTCGGGCGTTTCCATCGGCGCCACCTCGACCTGGTGGTATGCGCGATCGCGCACGAGTGCCGCGCGCCGCTCGTCGATAACGGCGGCGGCGACACAGCTGCGTATGTAAGCCAGCAGCGCCGCGACCGTATGGAACTGCTCGAAGTGCTTGCTTTCGCGCAGCGCCAGCCACGCGCGCATGAAAGCCCGGTCGGCGATGTCTTCGGGGCTATCGCCAAGGTAGTTTTTGTTGCAGTATTGGTGCGCCCAGCCCAGCATCATGGCGTGGTATTGCGCATAAATCGTTGCCCACGCCTCGGCGGAGTGCTCAACGATCGCGCGGCGAAACAGCTCGTAGGCTTCGCCATCAGAAATTTCGTGCAACATTCACGAAAACCTCCACTAAGCATCCAATCTTTTGTCTGGGGATACTTTGTTAGTGGGTTTTTTCGCGTGTTTGTTTACTCGAATTCGAATGTTTTTTGAAATTGTGAATCGGTGCACGCACCACGCCTGTGCGCCAGCAAGTGCTGCGAGCGCCTGGGTGTAGTGCGTGCGTTACCAGTGGCGCCTCCAATTCGCGCGCGAGCTTGCCCTAGGACGGCGACTGCGCCGCCTGGGGTGCCCAGAACAGCCGGTAGCGTTCGACACGCGGGCCGGTGGCCTGCAGGCTCACCAGCGTCTGGCCAGTTTCGCGCCGCAGCGGCATGGCGATGAATGACGAGCCCGAAGGCTGATAGCTGGGCATGGCCTGCCAGCTGCCGTCGGCGGTC
>LJCR01002571.1 GCA_001399705.1 Kouleothrix aurantiaca | reverse complement strand
GGTCGACGGCAGCGGCACGATGGTGTTTGCCGATCGGTATATGATCGCCATGGCCCAGCACGCCCTGCGCGACGGGCCGGGCGCGGTGATCTACGACGTGAAGTGCAGCACGGTGCTGCGCGACGCGATCCGCGCCTTTGGCGGCACGCCGGTGATGTGGAAAACCGGCTACCCGAACGGCTCGGCCAAAATGCGCGAGCTGAACGCGCCGCTGGCCGGCGAGCTGAGCGGGCATATTCTCACGAATATTCAGTACCACGCCTTCGACGACGGGGTTTTCGCCGGCTGCTACCTGCTGAAAGCACTGGAAGCGCGCGGCGAAACGCTTGAGCAGGCGCTCGCGCCATACCCAATCCTGCCGTCGCTGCCGGAAGACCGCATTCATGTGGACGAAGCCAGCAAGTTCAAGATCATCGATCACGTGCGCGACACCTTTGCGCCACACTATAATGTGAGCGACGTCGATGGCGTGCGGGTCGATTTTGGCGACGGCTGGGGCGTTGTGCGCGCCTCGAACACCGAGCCGGCCATCACCACGCGCTACGAGGCCAGCACGCCCGCGCGCCTGGAAGAAATTCGCACGCTGATGCTGGAAGCCGTCGCTGCCTACCAGCCCGCCAGCGCGCACTAACCCTGCCAAGCAATGCAACCCGCCAATAAACCACAACACATACGCCAATGAGCCAGCGCCCGCGATTGACCCGACAATATTGGGAAGGCACGACCGCCGCCGATTTCACCCTCGACGGCGTCTATCAGCGCTGCCAGCAGATCGGCCAGGTGCTGCAGGCGCAGCGCTGGCGCTGCCTGGTGACGCACGACACGCGTTTTATGGCCGGCCAGTTTGCGCGCTACGCCTACCTGGTGCTGCAGGCGCAGGGCGTCACGACGGCGTTTTTCAGCCCGCCCGCACCCTTCCCTGCGGTCGAACTGGCGCTTGAGCAGCGC
>LJCR01002568.1 GCA_001399705.1 Kouleothrix aurantiaca | reverse complement strand
GGCCCGCCCAGCCGAGCTGCTTGCCGCCGCGCCGCCCACGGCCGCACCCGCAACCACACAGGCAAGCGCAACCCCACAGGCCGCCGCGCCCCTCGAAGCTGCGCCAGCCGCCCCCACCAGCGACGACGACCAGCTTGCGCGACTGCTGGCCGCCAAGCAGCGCGCTCGCAAACAGCGCCAGTAAGCATCACAAAGCCTCACAGATTTCTTAACAAAAAAAGTGCGTTTTAGCCCTTGACAAACAGTCAAAACGCGCTATAATTTCGCACTGGTGAACGAAATCACCATCTGTATTCGGGCTCTCCCGGCGCGCGGTCAACCGCCGTTCTGCGGCAACTGGCCAGCGTGTACTGTCAGGGGGGATGGCGTCGGAAGTGCGACGGCCATCTGGGGTGGCAGGCCCGGGCGAGCGTTCCCCGAGGGGTTATGGACGGTAAGGCCAACTTACAGCACTGCGACTTGTCGCGCTGTGCCATGCTGAATCACCTGGCTGGTGGCTCGGCGCCTGCTGTCTTGCCCTGCCGTCGCTAAGCGACGCACGCTTCTGCTGCACGCGCCCTTGCACCAATCGGTGCAGGGGTTTTTTCTTCCCTTCCAGCCTGGCACGCCACAGGTCGCCCCGACCTGATGCGTTGTATGGCTTGCGCGCCATACCAGGATGGAGGAACACCCAATCACACAATTCACACCTGCGGTAACTCGGAATTGACACTCGGCAAGCTACGCACCGCGCCACTGGCGCTGGGGCCGGCTTTGCGCTGCCGCGCACTGTTTTTGTATTCGATCTTCGCCAACCAAGGAGGGCACCAGCATTGAGCAAGCAGTCCTATCTCGACTACGTTCAGAATCGGTACGGCATTGAGTCCGAAGGTATGCTGACTGATTTTCTCAGTCGCCGGGATGGGCGGCTGCTGCTTGCAGACCGCATCGACCTCAGCGCAATGATGG
>LJCR01000257.1 GCA_001399705.1 Kouleothrix aurantiaca | reverse complement strand
GATGTGGGCGCTCGAAGGTGTGGATGAGCCGATCCGCGACGCCTGGTGCGCCGCGATGGGCCTCCAGCGCCCGGCCTAAGCCCGCAGAGCAACAGACGAGCAACGCGCGGCGCGCACGTTTTGACGTGCGCGCCGCGCGCTGTTGTGTGCCGTATCACCGCATCCCTGCCTTCCTGCCTTCCTGCCTTTCTGTCTTTCTGCCTTTCTGCCGCCAGTGATTGTGTGGCTCACGCAACTGCGCGCCCCAAACATGTCGCACTTTGCCCTGCTGAGAGGGAATATTTAGTAGGGGTATGTTGACAATGGCAGGAGGCAGATATGAACGATCGCGCATCCCCACGGATGGAACACTTGGTTCAGGCGGCCGAGCTGCGCGACACCGGACTCATCGCCGGCGCGGTCCTGCGGACGGCACTCGCCCGCGCAGAAAGCACTCTCGATAGGATGCATTCCCCGCGAGGCCAAAGGGCGAAGCCCCGCGCCGGGCCGGCCTTGACGACGCCGGCTTGGCCGCTCTGTTGCGCTGCGACGTCGCGGCGCTCGCGCGCATCAAGCTCTGCCGGCTGCCGCGCGCGGAGCAGTGGGCCGGCGACCTGGCGCTGATTGCTCGCCGGTTCGGATGCGACGCGACCGCACTCGGGCGCGCGCTCGACCAGGTTGTGGGCGACCTGGTCTATCTGACGATGCACGCCGCCACACCGGAGCTGGCCGCGCGCGCGGCCGAGTTTGTCCGTACGAATGCTGGCCGGCAGTCCGTCATCGACCAGCGGGCGCGCCTCGCGGCAGGCGGCCATGGCTGGGTTGTCTACGCACGGGTCGATCTTCGCAGCGGAGACAGAACAGCCGCGGAGGCTGCGCCAGACAGGTGCTAGGGCCGCTGTCGCCGCGATCTCGTCCCTCGCTTCAGGGTGACAGAACGCCGTTCTAGCCCACATACGCGCTCTACCGCATAATAATGCTATAGAGCGCGTATATTGTTTTGTTGTTTCATCAAGGTGTTAAGGGTTATGGTAAAGCCGGCGCGCTATAATACTACAAAACAATACCAGAAACACAGATATTGTTAACACTGAGGCTATCCAGTGCCGTAATGCTCGCCAAACGGCGCGGTGAGTGGAGCATCGAAGACCGCGCCGACGGCGTTCAGTTGCAGAATCTCATCACTGCTGGTACCCGCTCCAGCCCACGCTTCAGAGAGACCGGCACCGGCCTCCTGTGCCGCCAGCATCGCTGGTATCTGCCGCGCTTGCAGCCAGCGGATTCGCTGCTTATGCTGCCATTGTTGGAACCATTGTGGCGACCACGGCCAACGCCGCTGGGCCACCCAGATAAGAAAGCTCATGCCCGCCTCGACCGACTGTTGCTTGACGTTTTGGCCAGGGTGGGTCTATAGTAGTCTCACTTAGTATTATACCGTGGCGATGTCGAGTGAAGCACATATGCTGCGCCCTGCTGAAAACTTTCGGGATCTCATAGCACGCGCCGGCCTGGAGCCCAAAGATATTATCGATCGGGCCCCAATCAGCCGATCGGCGTACTTTGGCTGGCTCAATCCGGCCACGCAACCGCACCGCCGCGGCGATTTGCGCCGCTCCAAGGCGTGGGGTATCGCGCGTGTGTATGCGGCGGCAGCGGGAGTCACGGACGAAGATGCCTTCAAGGTGCTATTCGTCGAGGTTCCTGACGACGGCGCAGCTCGTGGATCTGAAGAGGCTTCGTGAAGCTGTAAGGCCCTGCTTCCGCCTGATTGCGCATGGTTGGCGATGCGATCGGTCGGCGGGAGATGTTGCCCTAGTCGCGGTGGTGTTATGGATGGCCGGACCTCTCGTTTGCAAGCACTGGCCGAAGAATATGTCGCGTATGTCGACGCCATGCGTGGTGGCCAGTATGCTGACAGCGACGAGTGGCAGCGCCTGAGCAGTGAGCGCATGCTGGTTCACGATGAATTGTTGCGGCTTACAGGCATGACGCGGCGCAACGATATGTACGTCTATTGTCGCGCAGTCCTGGCTGATGCTGGCGCCGCACGCGCCGGAGAGAAGCGCTGATGGAGGATCGCCCCGCTCCTGAATGGGTGCGCTTTCGGGTCGGCGCCCCAGAGCGCCCGCCGAGGTTTGCCCCGGATTGTGCGCCATTCTCCACGATGTCCCATGTCGCGCATCGAGAGCCTGCGCTCACGATCATGCGCGAAGGCGTGCTGCGTGCGGGGCTGGTCTTTGACGAAAGCCGGCTGAACACCTCGCGCATCCGTGTCACCTGGCTGTCGCCCAACTATTGGGCCAACGGCTTTCGGTACGGCAATGTTCAGTATACCTACGACTGGCCGACCCTGACTGCCGGCATGCGGGCCTACTGGGTCGAGGTCATCCCCTACCGTGTACCAGCGTGCCGTATCCTGCTCACCGATCGAGCTGTCGATGATCCGGTTCTCGCTGATTTAACGCCATACGATCCGACGCAGCGTGACGGCCCCTGGTGGTACGATAGGGCGACGAACCAGCACTATTACAATGGCAACCACACACTGGAAATTATGCTGGAGCGCGATCTTCCTCTCGCGGCATGCCAGACGATAGATTTTGTAACACACCACCGGCAGATGTGCAGTGTCGATCCCGGAGCGTGCCCGGATCGGGGGCTCACGGCAGCACGCGGCGGCGCGCAGGTCATCGCCGCGATGGTCGCCCGCGGTATTGGGGCGCCTGTCGGCCTCCTGACGCAGAGGGATGGGCTGGCGATTATGCCGAAGCAGGCACTCAGAATTGTGTGTACGCAGCTCTGGAGCGATCTATACCGCATGGGCAAGGTCTGCACGGGGGAGATAGGCCCAGCGCACGCCAGCGCCGCGGCCCTCGCCCGCGGGCTTCTTGGCGCGTATGCCCGCGCTGCGGAGGGCGAAGACGTCCAACACCTGGCGGCATTGTTTCAGAACAAGATGGCGCTTATCCATAGTTGCGCGATGGTCGTGGCTGAGGCGTTCGACATCACCGACCGCGCGGCGCTTGAGGCCGAGGAGTGGGCCGCGGCGTGACTACTGTTGAGCAACATATCGCATCTATCGACGCCATCGCGGCGACGAGCCTGCCGATAGTGAGGAGTAGCAACTGCTTAGCTAGAGCAGTGGTGGCTGTGGCCATGCTCACGCCACCGTAGAGGGGAGTGACCTGTGGTTCCGGGTCCTGATGAAGAACTGATGCGGATTGCGGTTGTCATCACGCGCGAGCAGTATCGCTGGCTGCTCACTCTGGCCGCGAAGAACACGCCGCATCTCCGCGCACATGCCCTACACACCATGGGCAACGACAAGCTGACCGCCGAGGATGTTGCCGGCGCGCTGATTGAGGCGGCGTTCATACGCGCACAATCCCGGCAGGCAGGCCAAGAGGCCCCGCCTGAGTCCGATCCAGCAAGGAGGAGTGACTGATGCCGAAGCAACATCGCATGGCCGCCGCAACGCTAATGGATCTCTATTTCGGCTGTGCTATGCTCCTGGTGCCGGACGCGCCGATTCCGCATCAGTTGCTCGCCGGGGCTGTGCGTGCGCTGCACGGACGAGGGGATACGCTTACTGTTTCCGAGCTGGAGCAGGCACGTGATTGGCTGCTTGCCCGCCGGCAGTTGCGGGCTGGGCCAGGCAGCGATCGTTCATTCGTGCTCATCGACCGGAAGACGGCACGCCAGGCGCCGACCTCCGGTGAATTTCTCGCAGCCGCGCGCCAGGCGCTGGCGCATAGTCTTCTCCACATGGTCGCTCGCGAGCCCGCGTCCGGCCAGATCCCGGACAGAATCTGGCCACAGATCGATCGAGTCCTGCAATGGTCGCGGGCGCGGAGCGACGCGGCGACTGCCGCGCTATGCACCTTTAGTGCCAGCCATGCGCTGGCACAACGGCATTTTGCGCGTGCGGTTGACCTCCTGCGCTATGCACTCGCCATTGACCCCGACCCCGCGGATACGATCGGCCGGCGCGCGATACTGGCCGAGGCTCTGTTGCGGCTGGGCATGCCGGATGAAGCGCTCTCCGTCACGGAGCAGATGGCCGAGCCGCCGGCCACACTGCCCGCCACGCGCCAGTGGGCGGCGCATGTGGCTGCCGCGCGCGCCTCAGCAATCACGCCGCTACCATGGTCATGCGTACCGGATGACCTGGTATATCTGTTGGGCGGGACACCGGCGTTCCGTGATGCCTATGAGCGTAGTTTGCGGCTTGCTGGAGGGCAGATCTTTGAGCTGTCCTCTGAGTTGGCCGGTCCACCCTTGCACGGCCGCGCTGCGTGCGTGCTCCCGCTCGATCCTGAAACAACCCTGCTGGCCCGCCAGCGCTCGGCCCAGGCACAAGCCGGGGGCACAGCCGGGGACATTACAACATCCTGGCGCGCCTGGCTGCCGCCGCCACCCACACCGGGGGGATTCGTGGGGTTGGTCGTAGATATACAGGAGCCGGCGCGCGGGTCGGTCGAGTGTATCTTTCGCCTCGACGATCCCGTAAGTCACGCGCTCCTGCGCCAGATAGAGGCAACCGGACTTCTGGGGTTTCTTGTTGCACCACCGGGCGACCCCCAGCCGTTTACGGCCACGCGGCTGCTCCAGTATTTGATGCTTGAAGTCAGTGATATGCCAGACGCGCTCCGTGAGCGGCTTCGCCGCCCGCCTGATCGTGGAGATTCTCCTCAGGCGCCTGCCGTGTTGCGCGGACGTCGTGGAGGCGGAGACCCGACACCCGCGGCCTAGCGGGTAGTGGTGTCAAGTCTGGCCCGATCGTCAACGCCAAAAGAGGATGCCATGCCACGAAGGGATGGTGTGCGAGACACAAGCACCGTCACAG
>LJCR01002569.1 GCA_001399705.1 Kouleothrix aurantiaca | reverse complement strand
ATCAGGCCCTGCGGATTTTTCTGCAGGTGGCGGTAGATCTCGATGTAGCGCGCATAGCCGACTTTTTCGGACAGGTAGACCGAGTAGAAGATGAACTTGGGCTTGAAGTAGGTGTATTTCTTGCGCGTATGCAGGATGTTCAGGTTCATCTCAACATTCAGGTCGGCCATGGTTTTGTTGAGAAAGCCGGCGTGGCGGCCTTCGTCGCGGCTCATGCACTGGAAGATCCGGCGCATGGTCGGGTCTTTCAGGTGCTTGACCATCTCGGCATACAGGATGCAGCCGCTGAACTCGGCGGTGCAGCTGCGCTCAAGGAACTCGACAAACTGCGCGCGCACCGGCATGTCGTCGAAGCCGGCCAGAAATTCCTCGTTGCGCAGAAAGTGGCCCTTGTTGTAGTCGCGCTCGAACTCGCCGCGGATCCACTCAAACTCGTCGCGCATATGGTCGACGTGGAGCTTATCGACGGCTTTGTAATCGGTGGTGTAGAAGCGCGGCGTCAGGATGGCTTCCTGCATCGCGTGCTCGGTGGTGGGCGAGAACTCGCCCGGCATCTGCATCATCAGCGGGTTGAAGAACATCGAAAACCTCCACTAGGCAGTAGGCGGTCGGCAGTTGGCGGCGGGCAGTGAAAACTGCCACCTGCCACCTGCAAACTGCTCACGGGTGTTCCACCAGCTCGTTGATTTCGGCCAGGCTGCTGCGCTTGACGACGTTGCGCTTGAGCCAGCTGGCTTTGTACAGGCGCACGCGGCTGGGGTAGGTCAGCTCGCCGGACGTCTGGCCGTGATCCTGCGGCACCGTCAGGATGTGCAGCGTGTCGCCCGGCTGAATCTCCATCTCGGGCGGCATGTCGACATGGAGGTGGAAGTGCTCGTGCTCGCTCTGCAGGTGGATCAGCGCGTCGCCCTCGCGCACGACCTCGCGCCGGTACCACTGGGCCAGCAC
>LJCR01002570.1 GCA_001399705.1 Kouleothrix aurantiaca | reverse complement strand
CCTTGAAGACCGCGAGCTGGTGGTGCTGACGGCGGCATTTCGCGGCTATGTGGACGAGCAGAATCGTACCTACCTGCCCGAGCCGTTTTTCGCCGAGCAGCTCATGCTTTCGCCGCTGGGCGGCTACCTGAAGTCGCGCGGTGGCTGGAACCCGCCCTGGCGCTGGATTCCGTTTCGTATTCGCCTGGGCGACCGGGCCAACGACGTGGCCGAGCCAGCCGCGCCGCCCGCGCTCCGCCGCTTGCTGCGCGCCGACCTGCGTGCCGAAGCCGCGGCCGACCTCGCCAACGCGCCCGACCTTGCGCGGCTGGCGGGCGGGCCAGGGCTGGGCAACCTGCTGCTGGGGCGGCGCGGGCGGCGGCTCGACGTTTCGGAGTGGGTGCACTCAGCGGCGCAAGGCCGCGACCATTACGTGCGGACCGTGTACGAAGGCAATCTCTACCCCTTCGGGCATCGCGCTGCGCTGGTGAAAGTGACCGAGCGCCGCTTTGTCGAGCAGGATGGCGCGCCGGTGGCCTACCTCATCCAGCGCATGTACATCGTGGTGCGCCAGCCCGAGCTGAACTACAGCGGCGCGCTGCCGCACGACAATCGTGGCATGCCGCTTACGCGCGTGCGCCTGACCACGCTGGTGACGCCCGACATCGCTTTTCCCTTTGCCGCGCCCGCTACTATCACCAGCGGCACCTTCTGGGTGATGCTTGGGCCAGCCGGCAGCGAGCAGGACTTCAAGTTCCACGTGGTTGGCACCGACATTGCCGGGCAGGCGGTCGAGTTCACCGCGTCGCTGATCTTTGTGCCGTTTAGCGACCAGCCGAATAGCTTTTCGGCCGTGTTCAATGCCTACAACGGCAGTGGCGAGCGGCGGCTGTGCCGCGTGCCGGGGCAGAAACTGCGCCTGGCGCCCACGGCCGGCGAGCGCGACAATACCACCTTCAATGCGCAGGG
>LJCR01002567.1 GCA_001399705.1 Kouleothrix aurantiaca | reverse complement strand
ATTCTCTACTGCGAGCACGAGCTTGAGCAAGCCGAAACCTGCCTGCACCAGGCCCTGGCGCTTGCGCGCGCCGCAGCCGACCTGCCGCTGGCCGCGCACATTCTGAACAACCTGGCAACTCTTGCCGTCGATCAGCAGGATTTTGCGCGCGTCGAAGAGTTTGCCAGTGCGAGCTTCGACATGGCACGCGAACAGGGCATAACCTGGCTGTGCGGCTGGAGCCAGCTCACCCGCGGCCGCGCCGCCTTCGAATGCCAAAGTCTGAACGAATCCAAACAGCTGTTTGAACGCGCCTACGCCGATTTCCGCTCGATCGGCGCGCTGCGCGGCGAGGCCTTTAGCCTGATGTTTCAGGCCGAAACCGCCTTGCGTCAGGACGATTTGCCACGCGCCGAGGCGCAGTATAAAAAAGCGCTGCTAATGGTGCGCGCGCTGAACGATATTCACGGCATCATCTACTCGCTTGCCGATTGCGGGCGCATCGCGGCCCTGCGCGGCGACTACGACATGGCGCGCTCGATGCTCACCGAAAGTTTGCAGCTGGCCCGCGAACAAAGCGACTTTCAGGGCACATGCTGGGCACGGGTCGGCCTGGCCTATGTGCTGGCGTCGGAAGGCGATACCGCTGGCGCACAGGCGCACGCGCTCGAAGCGATTTCCCTGGCGCAAACGGTTGACGACCCGGTGTCGGCGTTTGCCGCCAGGGCGACGATTGCGTACGCCCAAGCCAGTGCCGGCCAGGCAGAAATCGCCGCCCACCTGATTGGCTCGGCCGAAGCCCTGCGCGACCGGCTCAGGCTGCGATTATTCAGTATCGACAAAGCAGGCTGCGTGCAGGTATACGCTGCCGTGCATGCGCTGCTTGCCCCGCCGGTGCTGGAAGGCGCTCTGGCGCGCGGGCGCGAGCTGAGCTTCACCGAGGCGCTTGGCTTGCCCCCCTGAACGCGCC
>LJCR01002566.1 GCA_001399705.1 Kouleothrix aurantiaca | reverse complement strand
GTTTACCGGCAACGGCGGCGCGAACGCGCAAAACTACTGGCACCTGGTAGACAACAACGGCATCAAGCATCGGGATTAACTATAAACTCGACATAATATAAAGCGCGCACAAACCTCCGCTGTCATTCTGAGCGGACTGAAAGGAGCCGGTACTATGCTGGCACACCGGGTTGCTTCTTGATATAAACGGGTGAAATACATACTGACGTCGCCATGTTCGCCGTGGAGGAGATGGCAGTGGTTTAGTGCGCGCTCAGCGACTGAATTGGGCGGGTAGGCTTGTTCTTGCGTGCTCAATCCAGTCGCCGGCGACCTTTTCATGAGGCAGGGGGCTTTGCGCGCTTCTTATTACCCAGCAGCGACCCACAGCAAGCGCTGGCGGATTTCCCCAACGTGATAGGCGCAATGGGTCAGCAGCAGCATCGCCGCCCCAATCGCTTCGTCGGGCAGGCTTGCGCGGGCGTGTAAACGGCCGGCTAGCGCCATATAGCTAGCGCGCACCTGATCTTGCAGATCTTGCCACTGCGCCGCGTCGACCTCGCGCGTGTTTCAGCTGCTTGGCCAATCGGGCGCTACCGGCTCGCCGCGCTCGGGGGAGGCGAAGAATTCCAGCAGGAAAAGGATGTGCCCGCAGTGGCCGGCAATTGTCGCTTCTTCAGGCGTGCGCGCTGCCGACGCGGCTTCGGGGCTGAGCGCGGCCATGGTGTTCAGCAGCCCCGAAGCGCTTGAGTCGAGAAAAAAGCCTTCGGGGAGCTCGCTGACTCCGAACGTTTCAGCAAATAGGACCAAGAACGACTGCATAAAAGCGGCAGAAGTTGTCACAGGCGCTCCTTATCGCATACATTGAGAACGGCTTGGGCAGGTGGAACTATAGCAGAGCGATGCAGCGGAAGCAAGCAGGGCGGCGCCGAGCGCTTACTCGGTTTCGGGCGCGCCCACGCCATATATG
>LJCR01002564.1 GCA_001399705.1 Kouleothrix aurantiaca | reverse complement strand
ATTCGGTCAAACGCCTGGAGCTGGTTGGTGTCCATGTTCTATCCAAAAATTCGATAGAAGTGATAGATGAAATCGGCTTGTATTATACGATGGCGCGGGCTAGAGTTGCAAGGATGCTGTGCTTTAAGGCAGTTTGCAGTCGGCAGCATGCAGAAGGAAGCTGCATTTTCCGCGCTGCAATACGTTTCTCACCAGCATACGAGTGGTTAACTGTTCTGCAAACCGCCGTAGAAAGGTCTTTTGTACGTCGATTTTGGCGCGGAGCGCCAAAATCGACGTATATTCATCGTAGAGCACTGCTCTGCCGTCTGCGGTAAGTTTGCCGAGCCGAAGGCTAAAATACCGACCAAGTTCCTCGTGCGAATCCTGAATCGATGAAAAGGAGCAAACTCATGCATATTCTGGTAACCGGCGGCGCAGGCTACTGCGGCAGCGTCGCCGTGGCCAAACTTCGTGCGGCCGGTCATTCGGTGGTGGTGTTCGACAACCTGGCGACCGGCTTTCGCGCGGCAGTCGATCCTGGCGCGGCGTTTGTGCAAGGCGACCTGCGCGATGCCGACGCGGTGACGCGGCTGTTTCAGCAGGAACGGGCGTTTGACGGCATTTTGCACTTCGCCTCGGCCTCGCTGGTGGGCGAGAGCATGCGCCAGCCGCTCCATTACCTGCGCGATAACCTGATTGGCGCAACCAACCTGCTTGAGCAGGCGGTATCGCACGGCGTCGAGCGCTTTATTTTCTCGTCCACGGCGAACCTCTTCGGCGCACCCGACGCCATCCCCATCCCGCCCGACGCGCCGGTCACGCCCGGCTCGCCCTATGGCGGGTCGAAATATTTCATCGAGCGCACGCTCCACTGGTTTGGGCAGGTCTACGGTCTGCGCTACGCCTGCCTGCGCTACTTCAACGCTGCGGGAGCCACAGCGCAGCTTGGCGAAGCCCAGCAGCCACCCC
>LJCR01002563.1 GCA_001399705.1 Kouleothrix aurantiaca | reverse complement strand
GCTAGTAGCAGCATACGGTGGGAACGTGAGCGAACTGCAAACAAAGACGATTACAAGCAACCAGGCGTTCGCGGCCGACCCGGTGCTGTGGCTTCGCTTCCTCTCCGGCATCCCGGTGGCTCCTCATCACGCCATCCTGCTTCATCGCCTGCAATCCGAGGAGCCCATCCGTGTCGTATACCGCCGATATCGCCCTGCCTTCCAGTCCATACCCGTCCGACCAGCGCCTCTCGACGACTGAGGCCAAGCAGCGCACGGCCGAGGACTTCGCCGTCGCCGACGCGGGACTCGACCCTGCCGACATCAGCGAGGCGATCGCCGCGCTGCAGGGCAAGCAGGCCGACCTCTCCCATTTTTTCAGCTACTACGCCGGCACCGCGACCGTGCCGCTGGTCTCCGAGCGGTTGCAGGAGATCTACCGCAACCTGACCTTCGTGATCAGCGAGAACTGGTCGGCGGTGGTGGTCGACAGCACCACCGACCGGATCGAGCTGACGGGCGTGAAAGGCCCCGACGACGAGACGACCAAGCAGATCAAGGAAGCGCTCGACGAGGTTGAGCTGCTGATCGAGGCTGACGAAGCCCACCAGGCGGCGATCGTCGGCGGCGAAGCCTACCTGATCGCGTGGAAAGACCCCGAGTCGGGCGAGCTGGAGTGCTACTTCAACGACCCGCGCACCTGTCACATCTTCTACGAGCCCGACCGGCCGAACATCGCGCGCATGGCCGTGAAGTGGTGGGACGGCAGCGACGGCAAGCGCCACATGAAGTTCTACACCACCGGGCGCCTGACCGAGGTGGCGATCCCGCTCGGCCGCGAGGGCAAGCTGAACATCAGCGAGCTGGAGGAGATCGAGAGCGACGAGAACCCCTACGGCGTCATCCCGGTCTTCCACCTGCGCACCAAGCGGAGGATGGCGCACAGCGATCTCACCAACGTCATGCCGATCC
>LJCR01002565.1 GCA_001399705.1 Kouleothrix aurantiaca | reverse complement strand
CCTTCACAGGCCGCAGCGTCACCACCACGCGGCTCCCGCCCGGCCCATCCATCGCGCGCAGGTCGGCGCCGCCATATTTCGCGCCGAGCCTGGTGGCAAAGGCGTAGTCGCTGTCGGGCGCAATCTCGGCGAGCGCGCGAATTTCGAGCGTGCGGTAAGGGTTCGCCGGGTCGAGCACAAAGAATGCGCACTCGGCGTGCCGCTCCCGATTTTTGGTTTTCTGCCGCGTCGTGTTCAGCGAGAGCTTGACCAGGCCGTCTTCGTCAAGCAGAAACCACAGCGCGGTAACTTGCGGGAAGCCATCGTGGCCTTGCGTGGCGAGCATGCCAACGCCCGCCGCCAGAAGATCGGTGTGCGATTCGGGTACGGTTACCATTGTTGTCTCCACACTACAGGCACAACGCAGCCGGGGCCACAGCCGCAACGGCTAGCAGCAATAATACCACCATAGCCAGCCCCGCTTTCCTGTGGCAGCGCGGGCGCCCTGGCAGCAGCACGAGCGGCACGCATTTCGTTCAGCACGCCGCGCTGCTTCGCCTGCCCGAGTATAATAAGCAGCAGGCCCGAATGGAAAGCGAAGGAAGCCATGAAGCTGATCAATGCCGTGCCCGAGGGCTGGCGCGACGTGCTGGCCGAAGAGTTCGAGCAGCCGTATATGCAGGATCTTGCCGCGTTTGTGGCCGAAGAGCGCCGCAGCTACACGGTTTACCCGCCCAAAACCGAGGTGTTCAGCGCGCTGGCGCTCACGCCCTACGATCAGGTGCGCGTGGTGATTCTGGGGCAGGATCCCTACCACGGCCCGAACCAAGCCCACGGCCTGGCCTTCTCGGTGCGCAAGGGCGTGCGCCCGCCGCCTTCGCTGGTGAATATCTTTGCCGAGCTCGAAACCGACCTGGGCATCCCGCCCGCGCGGCACGGCTACCTGGCCGAGTGGGCCGAGCAGGGCGTGCT
>LJCR01002562.1 GCA_001399705.1 Kouleothrix aurantiaca | reverse complement strand
CAGCATCGATCCATGGCGGCTGCCGAGCGATGCCGCCCTGGCGCGCGGCGCGGCAATGGCCGAAGCGCTGCTGGAGCGGCACCTGGCCGAGCACGGCAGCTACCCGCAGACGGTGGCGCAGCCGCTGTGGGCGCCCGACACGATCAAGAGCGAGGGCGAAAGCCTGGCGGTTGCGCTGGCGCTGGTGGGCGCCCGCCCGCTGCGCGACGGCCAGGGCAAGCTCTGGCGCTACGAGCTGGTGCCGCTGGCCGAGCTGGGCCGCCCGCGCATCGACCTGCTGCTCGACATCAGCAGCATCTTCCGCGATACCTTCCAGATGACGCTCGACCTGCTCGACGATATGTTCCGCCGCGCCGCCGCCGCCGACGAGCCGCCCGCCGAGAACTTCATTCGCGCGCATGCGCTGGCCATGCAGGCCGAGGGGCACAGCTGGGAGCACGCCACGGCGCGTATTTTCACCCAGGCGCCAGGCCAGTATGGCACGGGCGTGGAGGAGCTGGTGGACGAAGGCGCGTGGGACGACGCCAGCCAGCTGGCTGAAACCTACCAGCGCCGCAACGGCTACACCTATGGCGGCGGGCGTGCCGGCGCTGCCGCCCCGGCAACGCTGCGCGGCCTGCTTGGCACCGTCGATCACGTGTTTCAGGCGATCGATAGCGTGGAATACGGCCTGACCGACATGCAGCACTACTACGGCCACAGCGGCGCGATCCAGCTGGCCGCCAGCCAGGCGCGCGGCGCGAGCGTGCCGCTGAGCTATGCCGAAAGCTACACCGGCAGCGTGACGATCAACAGCGCCGCCGAACTCCTGCGCATCGAGGCGCGCAGCAAAATTCTCAACCCGCGCTGGTATGAAGGCATGCTCGCGCATGGTTTCGCGGGCGCGGCCGAGATCGGCCAGCGCTTCACCCACCTGCTGGGCTGGAGCGCCACCAGCGATGTGGTCGACCCG
>LJCR01002561.1 GCA_001399705.1 Kouleothrix aurantiaca | reverse complement strand
CCCTATGAGAGAGGTGCACAGTGCGTCCTAGGCCAATATAAACTAGTCACTGACTTGAACCTTTCCTCCTGCCGAAACCCCGCCGCGATACGATATAAGCATGTCGATGAAAGCGCTCGCGCAACTCCTATTTCGCTATCATGAATTGAGCAGTACAAGCTACTGGAACACCCTCTATAAACGCACCAGCGCTCATCAGTGTGCGCATAGGTGCTCTTCCTTTCAATGGCCAATGGTCTGAGAGCAGGGGAACCATACTTTATTAGGCATTCCCGCCTACGGTATGTCCTTACAGCGGTCCATGACGACACTATAAGTTCATTCAGCTAGTGTGACATCATTAAACACCACCAGGACGTTCGACAGGGACGGATTGATGTTGGTTGTCCGCCAGCGGATAAGTACGGGGTGGCGAAGTATTCCGAACAGTATGGCAGTCTCAGACAGGAGTGGCTAGGCGGTATTCCTGCATTTGTCTGTACCGCCCGCACCGCGAATGGCATTGTGCCTGCCGATGTAACAAACGTTGATCATGCTGGCCAGATCGTCGGCATCACCACAGAGAGCGGACCCCAGAATGACATGGTGATGGTGCATCTTTCAGGGCTGGTCTACTTTCCGACTCCAGTATTCGGCGTCACACGCGGGCCGGTAATGATTGGGCCGACTGGTACGTTCGTTACGACCCTTCCTGCCGGATCTCGGTTTGTTCAGCAGGCAGGAATCATTATCGGTTCCAGTGAGCTGCTCCTAAACCTTGATAGCACCATCACTCTTATCTAATTTGTCTAACTCGGTTCCATTCCTCTATATTCAAGTCAACAACCTACCTATGAGAGGAATACTCTTCGATGCCCGATAAATACATTGCCCTGGACACGACCACTGGCCGCTTTAAGCAAACCGATCCCACGGTGGTATCGTCGGGCTCGGCGCAGGGCGGCAAGATCATCG
>LJCR01002560.1 GCA_001399705.1 Kouleothrix aurantiaca | reverse complement strand
GGCGCGCATTCGTTTGTGGCGGTGCGCGATGTTATTCAGCGGCGCTGCATCCAGTGCCACGCGGCCCATCCCACCGACACGCAGTTCACCGTCGCGCCCGCTGGCGTGATGTTCGACCAGCCCGAGGTCATTCAGCGCATGGCCGCCCGCATCAAGGAGCGCGCCGTCGTCTCGAAAACGATGCCCTTCGGCAACAAAACCAACATGACCGACGAAGAACGTGCGCTGCTGGGCGCGTGGATCGACCAGGGCGCGAAGATCGACCAGTAGGTTTGCAGGTTTACACCAGGGCGAACACAAGGTTCGCCCGTACAAAACCGCGTAGGGGCGAGCCTTGTGTTCGCCCGGTTATGGGGTAAGCTGGTAATTTGGTCTCAGCCGTCGTTCATCCATAATCTCTGTGCCTCTGTGCCTCCGTGGTAATTTTTTTCGTTCGTCCTTCTCCCTTCAACCCTTTGCGCTCTTTGCGGTTAATCGTCTTTCTCCGGTCGTCCGTCGTCGGTGATCCTTCGTCCTTCGAGAGAAACTATGACACACTCAAACTACGCCGCCGTGGTGATGCAGCGCTGCGATGCGCTGGCCGCCTGCACCGAAGAGCCGGGCCGCATCACGCGCCCCTTTGCCACGCCCGCTATGGCCCGCGCCAATGCGCTGGTTGCGGGCTGGATGCGCGAGGCCGGCATGGACGTGCGCCAGGACGCGATTGGCAACATGGTGGGGCGCTACCCCGCCAGCATGCCCGACGCGCCCACGCTGCTGCTTGGCTCGCACCTCGACTCGGTGCGCGACGCCGGGCGCTACGACGGCCCGCTGGGCGTGCTGGCCGCGCTCGCCGCCGTGCAGCAGCTCCACGATGCGGGCGCGCGCCTGCCCTTTGCCATTGAGCTGTACGCCTTTGCCGACGAAGAAGGCGTGCGCTTCCACAGCACCTACCTGGGCAGCAGCGCCGTAGCG
>LJCR01000256.1 GCA_001399705.1 Kouleothrix aurantiaca | reverse complement strand
TCGGTCTTGGTCACCGCCCGGCCGGCCTGCGCGTACCGCCCTTTTTGATCGCGGAACGGGTTGAACCCGCCGCGAAAGCCGCGTGCCATTAGCGGGCTGCCTTTCTGAGCGCGGCGTTCAGCTGCTGCTTGCCGGTTTTCGGCTGCTCTTTAGGCTGGTCGGCCGGCTGCTCGGTCTCTCTAGCGCTGCGCCCCATCCCGCGGCGGATCGCGTTGTTGAGCGCATCGCGGGCCTTCACGTTTTCATCGTTGTTCATGCGTTGTCTCCGATAACTGAAAAATGCGGTATTCGTTCACTAAGCATATAGCAAAGCGCCATGAACCCGATGGGGTCGCCGAGCGCTTCTTTGAAATTCGGCGGATACCCCGGGAGCCTGATCGGGTCGCCGGTGTAGGCTTCCGCCAAGAGCTGCAGCGCCTCGACGGCGATCGGCTCTTGGCAGGTGATGTGCGGGTGGCCATCGCCGCGGCCGCTCCAGATGACGAGGAACGGTGCTGACTTGAGTGTGATGTAGGCTTCGATGAGCACAGAATGCCTCCTAAAGAAGTATGGTAAGGATTCGCGACAAATGGGCCAATCAAATCTTATCGATGAATCGTCATCCAGTGGGAAGGTGCAACTCGTGTGCCAGAGCCAGAGGTTATCGCAGCCGAACGTGCTGTGCTTCAGCTGCCGCCGAGGCGCGCTCTCCAAGATGCCTTCAAAATACCAACGATCTCGCGCGCGAAGCGGTCAGCTGCAATGCCGTGTTCGGCGGCGTATCGGGTAGCGCTGGAGCTTTATGTAGTGTACGCTTGCAGCATAAATTTGGGAGAAACAGCAAATTCCAGAAGCGACCAGACGACATCGAAAGGGTCTAAGGTGGTAATATTGCCTTTCAGATAACCCGTTCCTTTCCAGTTGTGTATTGTCTGTACAAGAAGTTTGATCTTATTAAACTTCTCTCGTAAAGTTACCGCAGAGTCTTGCTGAATTGTCATATTTATCTGATTGAGCATTTCTTCGGATATAGTAGGGTTCGTCAATAGATATGTTCTAATTGTCAAATTCACTGTTCCACTTAAGGAATTGAGATCGATATCACCTTCCCAAAGATATTCGTGTAGATTGAAAATATCCCGAGAAGCATCTAAAAGTCGTTTTCTTGGTTCTACTTCTTCTTTACTTATGATTGAACATATCTTGTTCAATCTTTCCTGATTGTGAAAGAAAAACGAAGCGAGGTCATAATCTTCTGTGAGTTTTAATCCAGAGAGAATTGACTTTAAACACAACCTAAAAACGATACGGCCATAGTTTGTCAGCGGTCTATACTCAGTTCCTGCATACTTCTTAGCAAGTAGTTTGGGGAAATTCTCTCTCTCCACTGCATAAAAATGGAGATGTGGCCAAAACCCTTCGTGTACAATTTTAGATCTTGCTTTGTAAAACTGATCTATCCAGCTATCGAGACGGGGAACACTACCCAGAAGAGTTAAAATGGTCTCCTTAAATCGTTCCGTCAGTTTTTCTCCAGGCTCGATTTGCAGAAGACTTTCAAGAGCAACTGCTAAGTGGAGTAGAGCGACATCTTCTCGGATGTTTATTGAGCTACTACGATTATACCATTCCATTGCGGTAAATATACGGGTAATAAGAGGCGTAGATATTCTCTCTCGGAATAAGTCTTCCAAAGCCCAGTTATGTCTTTGAGACAATGTCATACCCATGTCGTAATGCAAGTCTTGGGAGATGTTTAGCCAAAACTCACGAGTAGGCGGGTAGATACGACAGTCCTCTATGGCCCACAGCATTGAGTTGAAGTTGAGGTAACCCTCATACCCTGGAGTCATGTCGTTCTCGGCGGTCGTCTCAAGGGAAATGTCGAGAATCTCGACATCATGTTCTGGGCTGATGACGAACCGTGAAACCAATTCTGGTGTAAAGAGATATAGGTCGGAATGCTCAAGAGTTAGAAAAGATCTTCCGCGTTGATCTGGTGAAGAGTAAAGGTAACCAATTAAAACCTTAGCTTCACGCATCTGTCCAAATAGCGCTTGTGACTTCTCCGCATCATCTCCAACTTCAATTCTTGCATAGCTCATCTTCGAAATACGGAGACTGTCCTTTAAGAAGAACAAAGATGTAAGAGTTTTAAGATGATTTTTACTTTCTTCGGGCAAGCCCTCAATATCCTCACTGCTCCGAAACTGAATACCTCGAACTTCGATAGGCTCCGAAGTCTTCAAGTAGGGCAGGATGGCAAACCACTCTTTCGCCGCCATGATCTTATCTCCGTTGATGCGCCTGATACACTGTATCGTCGATTATACCATCATAGCTTGAGTGCATGCGAGAGGCTAGCCGCCGAACGGTCTGGCATTCAGCTGCCGCGAGCGCGCTGGCAGAAGCTTCCAAAAAATCAACGATCTCGCGCGCGAAGCGGTCAGCTGCAATGCCGTGTTCGGCGGCAACGCCGGTCATGCTGTATGCACGGCTATGGTGGCTCGCTGTCGTTCTGTACATACTGAATAACCAATTCGGCCGCGTGCTTCTCCGATGCTGTCTCCCAATCAGCCAAATCATCAATGACCGCCATCACCAGCAGCATGCGAATGGCGGCACGGATGAGCAGTTGCTTGAAGTCTGTGATGTGCTCGAAATGCTGGAGTACTGCGATATCACCGCGCCGTGGGCCAATCCAGTTGGCGAAGATCGCAAGCGCGAACGCTGCTGGCGCCCAAAATGGTGACAGATCGAGAAACGCTGGCGGCAGATCCGAGGCGATCAGCATATTTTCCGGATTGAGATCACCGTGAATGAGTTGCGAAGGTGAGGTGCCGATCGGTTGTCGCAGCGCGTAGAGTTGCTGGATCAACGGCTGGAGTTGAGGCTGCACACCAGCGGGTTGTGCCCCAAAACACCAAGTATGTGCTTTCCCCCACGGAGTGCGATTATCGTCCATGAGCGGATGTTTGGGGATCGCCTGGAGGGCGTGATGGAGCGCAACAATGCCATCAATACAGATTGGTACATCGTTTGGGCGTGCATGCTGGCCCTCAAGGAATGTCCAGGCCGTCCAGCCGGTGTCGGTTATCCATCGCCCGTCGATGGTCGCGATGGGCTGTGGAAGACGACATCCGGGTGTCGTCAGCTGAGTCGTAAAATCGGCAATCCACTGAATGAGTTGCGGCGAGTGGTTGTTTTCGAGGGAGGTTTCTTTGATCCGCTTCAGCACGACCGATCCAGCACGGAAGGTTGGCTGCGAACCACCAGGAAGTTGGTCTAGCTCCGCAGGTAGTCCAAAGAGGTGAAGAGTCTCGGCGAGTTGGTCTTGCATACCTACGCCTCACGCATTGAGGTACCTGGAACGAGTATACCACACGAGCAGACTCCGTATGCGATGGTGTTTGATGGTTGCCGCCGAACGGTCAGCGTTCAGCCGCCCGCTGCGTGAGAGAGCATCGATAAGTGGGTAATGGTGTCAAAATGCCAACGATCTCGAAGAGCAAGCGAAGCGCAGCGGGTCGGCTGGAACGCGATGTTGGGCCGCTCAGTTTCGAAGCGTTAAACAGACAATTCTAATGAAATTGCTTTTCTAATTCGTATATGACTGATGGTAACTCAGGTAGAGAGACTATTATTGCATTAGGATAAACAGGTTGGTTAGTGGGGTACGAGGCATGGAATGGTCTGTTAAATGGGTCAATAGATCGCAGTTCGCTTGCTAGATTGTTCAATTTCCACACTGTTTTGAAGCCAAAACTGGCTGGAAATATTACGTCATCTATGTAATGATCTCCGACTGCTATTTGTAGTAATGCCGCTTTAGGCCACTCTCCATAAAAACATACGTTGCTCTTCAAGCAATCATCTTTATCTGGGGTTAAAATATCCGTAAATATGCTTATTAAACCCAAGCCTTCAAGTATCGGGATTTGATATTTCCGAAGACCCTTAGTTGATGCGATAATTGCTCTATCGGGACTACGAATCTCTTCTAATACAGACTTGGCGTCATCGATGATGTGAGAGTATGGAGGGGTCGAATAATCTTTGATGATAGTGGATGCATCAATGTCCCAATCTAATCCAAATTTTCTAGCGACTGTTCTAAAAATATCATCCCAGTCCATAGATAGAGTCGCTGGGATATTAGGGTCTTTCTGTCGAGACATATTCTCACTTACTACAATCTTACGTACAGTCTTTAGATCCAAGCCGGTCGCTTGGGATATCTTGTTGAAAACTCGAGGAAAGACAACGGTCTCGAAAGGCCCTTCGATGATTGTGTCGTCTAAATCAACAAATATTACGGTTTTATATTGTCTTGAAGGCAATATCGACATTTATTTCTCCTGTATAGTGGGAAATGCTGGATTACTTTCGCGTTGTTTATCTCTAAGCCCTCGAAGGACGTATATTCTTTGTAGTACCAAAATTGCCAACACAACAATCAAACCGGCCAACAAAATAACAAGGAATTCTACTTGCGGAAAGAAAGCTAGTAAGGCAAAAACAAGAGAACAACCGATTGAAGATCCATTTAAGATCATCATTAAGCTAACAAGGCCAGAGGAAAGAAAGGTGTGTGACACAAAAGAAGGCTCATTATCATCGATGCCGTACACAATGTAGTTCTTAAGTTCGATATCGTTCTTCACAAACCATCTTCTTATTCTGGAAAGCTTTCTAAGATAAATAATCGTCAATATCCAGCGACCAATAAGCATTCTAAGAATAGAAAACCCAATTAAAGAAAGGAAGAGAAATACTGAGAAGCCAATAATTTTGAATTCCAGTATTTCTCTTGGATTGTTTATGTCAATCACTTGACGAAGTGTAACG
>LJCR01002558.1 GCA_001399705.1 Kouleothrix aurantiaca | reverse complement strand
GGATGGACTCGCGCCCGCCGCGTAACTGCTCGCGTGGGCGGGCGGCGATGCGGCGCACCGCGCGCGCGAAGCTGTCGAGCCGCGTTTCAAACAGGGCATAGAACTCTTCGGCCGGGCTGTGCTGCCAGGGTGCGCCGCGCACCAGCTCGGCACCCTCGGCACCCGCGCCGGCCAGCGCAGCCACCAAGCGGTAGGCCACGCGCTGCACGTCGTCGATCAGGGCTTCGTATGCGTCCTGATCGATCTTGCGCGCCAGCACGCGCAGCGCCCACGCGTGGCGCGTTTCTTCGCCGGCGGCCCGGCGCGTGAGCAGCAGGCGGTGCTGGCCAGCCGCCGCGCCGGGGTTCCAGCGCCAGCGCCAGCTTGTTTCGCCCGGCCGCAGCAATGGGTCCAGCCCCTGCCCATCGACGGCGAGCGCCAGCGCTGCATCACCCGCCGCGCACACAAACTCCACCGGCTGGTGCTCGGCGATCGGCGGCAGCTCGGCGTGATCGGCTAGGAGGGCGATTTCAAGCATTGGGCGAACCTGTGTGGGCGGAACCTGCCGTATTGTACCACCCGCCCGCATGCTGCGCGGCGCTGTGGTATACTGCTGCTGGCAAAATCAAAGCGAACGCTTGTTCTATTTTACCAGCTATTTCCTGCCTATGTTTCCCGCCCACGAACGCACATCCACACTGCGCCTGATTGTTATTGCGCTGGCCCTGGTGGGCGTGCTGATGCTGATTCTGCGCCCTGGCAGCTCGGCGCAGCGGCTGGTATCGCGCTGGCAGCCCCAGCCGCTGCTTACCGCGCCCGAACCGCAGGCGCAGCAGCCGGGCGCGCCCGCGCCCGAGCCAATCGCCGGCGACGCGCGCCCGCTCGACCAGTTCGACATTCAGGTCGACGATGGCCTGTACGCCGACGAACGTGCGGCGCCCAATGGCGATTTGCAGGCAGCATTAGGCTACGTGGT
>LJCR01002559.1 GCA_001399705.1 Kouleothrix aurantiaca | reverse complement strand
CGGTAAGCCTGGCGGAGGTCGCGCGCCTGGCAATCGAAAGTTTGCGGGCGAACAAAGGCCGCGCCCTGCTGACCATGCTGGGCGTGATCATCGGCGTGGCCTCGGTTGTCGCGCTGCTGGCGCTTGGCAATGGTGCAAGCAGCGCCATCACCAGCCAAATCCAGTCGATTGGCACCAACCTGCTGACCATCCGCGCCGGCTCGCCCAACAACCGTGGCCCGGGCGAGGTCAACAGCGCGCAAAATCTCACCCTGGCCGATTCCAACGCAATCGCGGGCCTGAAGCTGCCGATCACCGGGCCGTCGCCGCAGTTTGGTGGCAACGCACAGATCGTCGCGCCCGCCGCCGACACCAACGCCACCATCACGGGCATAACCGCCTCGTACCAGGCGATCAACAACCTGACCATGACGCAGGGCATCTTTATCAGCGATGAGCAGGTGAAGGGCGCGAATGGCGTGGTGGTGCTGGGCAACACGCTGGCGAAGACGCTCTTTGGCAGCGGGCAGGCGCTCGGCCAGAACGTGCGTATCCAGGGCCAGACGTTCAACGTGATTGGCGTGCTGGCCGCCAAGGGCAGCGGCGGCTTTGGCTCGGTCGACGACCAGGCGCTCATCCCGATTTCGGTTGCGCAGCAGCGCCTGTTTGGCGCGCGCACCGCCGACGGTAACGGCTGGCGTGTTTCGTCAATTCAAATCTCGGTGATCGACAGCGCGAATATCACTATGGTGCAGGATCGCGTTTCGGCGCTGCTGCGCGAGCAGCACAACCTCAAAACCGACGGCAGCAGCGACGACTTTCAGGTCATGAACCAGGCATCGATCCTGAGCTCGCTCTCGACCGTTACCTCGGTGCTGACCTACTTTCTGGCGGCGGTGGCGGGAATCTCGCTGCTGGTCGGTGGCATTGGCATCATGAACATCATGCTGGTCAGCGTCACCGAGCGCACGCGCGA
>LJCR01002557.1 GCA_001399705.1 Kouleothrix aurantiaca | reverse complement strand
GAAGCGCAGCGCGCCAGCCAGGGCATCACCATCAGCACGCTCGCCTACGGGCGCGCCCACGATCCCAACGCGCTGCGCAAGCTCTACGAGCTTCACGTCGCTGCGCTCGATGCGTGGCCAAACCCCGACCCCGGCCCCAACATCCCGCCCAACTTCGAAGAGTATGCCCGCCGCTTCGAGCAAAATACAATCATCCCCGAGGGCTTTTTCATCGCCCGGCAGGCCACAGTGTATGTGGGCTATAGTGGGCTGGCGCACAGCGCCAGCGCTCCGCAGCAGTTTCAAACCGTTGGCACGGCGGTGCGCCCAGCCCTGCGGCGCCACGGCATTGCCACTGCGCTCAAGCTGCGCGTGCTCGATTTCGCCCGCCAGCGCGGCTACACTTCGCTGATCACCCACACCGCCAGCCCCACCTTGCTTGCGCTCAACCTGCGGCTTGGCTTTCGCCGCGAGCGCGCCGAGGTGCGTCTGGTGTTGACTCTTTCTTCCTGATACAAAAAGCACGGCCGAGCAAAAGCCCAGCCGCGCGCCCCAAGATGATATCAGGAAACCAGATATTTACTGACTTCTGACTCCTGACTCCTGAATCCCGTCCTCGCCCGACTGACGCGTGCGCAGCGCCACCGCCCGCAGCCGCCCGAACTGCTGCGCCAGCCGCAAGCGCCGCCCCCACAGCAGCGTTAGTAGCGGCGGCAGGTAGATCAGCAGCGAAGCCAGCGCATTCCACTCCGCGCTGTCGCCCGGCCAGCCCAGCACCGGCAGCAGAAACACACCCGCCAGGTAGCTCAGCATCGACGTCGCACAGAACACCGCCACCACGCGCGCTGCCGCAAAACGCCACGGCTGGATCGCCAGCAGCGCCAGCCCCCACAGAATGTACCAGGGCTGGAACCAGGTGTTGCACAGGAACAAGAACCACAGCAGCAGCCACAGCGCGTGGTGGCGGTGTTCTGTGC
>LJCR01002556.1 GCA_001399705.1 Kouleothrix aurantiaca | reverse complement strand
GCTTACGTCGATAGTGCGCGCGCTGACGATCGCGACATTCCCAATGGCAAGCGGGATGGGCTGTGGCACAGGCCCGCCAGGGTGCAGCATAATCCACAGGCTGGCGCAATCGGTGGCGGCTGCCGCGCCATTGCCCAGGATCAGCGGCCCCTCGAATGGCAGCGCGGCGGGCGGGATGCCATTGATCGCTGTTTGCACCGGCTGGATATACACCCACAGCTCGCCGCGATAAAACGGGTTGCGAAGCATGATCGCGGTGCTGTAGCTGCCCGGCGCAGCCGCTTCTGTGCCCGGGCTGCTTTGCTGCGCGCCACACACAAACGGTACGCTGTAGCTCCAGAAGTGGCGCGTGGGCACACTGTCCGGCAGAATCGTCGGCGTCGGCGTGGCAGGCGCTGTGCTGGTGGGTATCGGCGTTTCTGTGGAGGTCGGTGTGCTGGTGGGAATCGGCGTTTCTGTCGGGTCCGGCGTGTTGGTGGGGATCGGCGTTGCACTGGCGGTCGGCGTATTTTGCGGTGCAGCCGTGATTTGGCTGAGGGTACTTTCGGCCTGGGCATTGGTGCTGGCCGATGCGGTTGGGCGCAGAAGCACGCTCGCCAGCAGCGCGGCCACAATCGCCAGGGCCGCAAGAAGAGAAAACCGGCGTTTGTTCATACCAACTCCTTTGCCTGTGCGGCGTGGGTAGCGGATGCCCCGCAGGAGCCGAGGCTGCTCGCCACAGAATGGGCAGCTTGCCTGTGCAGGCGTGGCTGCTGTCGCGCATCGTATGGGCCAATTTCAGTAAAACATGGACGTTGCTACACTGCCGATCGTTCCCAATCGGTTCTCGATTCTTCTCGCTCTTCGTGTCTTCGTGTCTTCGTGCCTTGGTGGTTCCGTTCTTCGGCCCTCGGTTCCGCCGTTCTTCTCGCCCTTGGTGTCTTCGTGCCTTGGTGGTTCCGTTCTTCGGCCCTCGGT
>LJCR01002555.1 GCA_001399705.1 Kouleothrix aurantiaca | reverse complement strand
GGCCGAGCCTTCCCACGAGCGCGTACTGCGCCCCACACGGTAGCGGTGCCAGCCGTAGCTCAGGCCCACCAGCGCCGCCAGCGCGTCGCCCCAGGTGAGCGCCATTGCCCCTGCCACGGCCACCGGCGCGCGGTCGATCGGGCCCTGGGGCCGCCATAGCAGCGCAAAGAGCACCGTAATTGCGAGCGCGAAATACACAGTGCCGGGCGTGCCGTTCTCGCTATCCATCGAGCCAAACACGCGGTAGCGGTAGAAGAAATAATTTCCCGCGATAAACGTCGCAAACGGCAGCACACCCCACTGCCAGTGATCAAACAGCGCCAGCACGCCAAACACCCACATGCCTGCACCTACATGCACCAGCTTGCGCGTGAGATCCTGTGGCACGCCCAGCGCGCGGCGCAATAGTTCCGCCAGCGCGATCAGACCGATCGCATAGGCATAGGAGGCAACCAGGCCAAGAAGATCGTTGCTTGTCATAACCGATCGCTCGTATGATGTTTCAGAATGTGGCCGCTATAATCCTTCGAGAAAACGCCCCGGGTTGAGCTGGCCGGACGGGTCGAACTCGGCCTTGATGCGCTGCATCAGCTCGAAGCCGGCCGGGCGCGCGCCCCAGTGCGGCAGGCTTGTGTCGCCGGCTGTCCACTGCAGGCCGGGCAGCGCCGCCAGTGCCTGCGGATCGGCAGATGCTGGCAGGCGCGCATAGATCACACCGTTGAGCGCGCGTGCGCTGACCAGCGCCTGGCCGCCAGCCTGCTGCTCGATCTGCTCGATCGTGCGCGCGACATCGCCGGGCAGCACGGCAAGCTTTAGCAGGGCGGTGCCGGTGGGCAAATCAGTGATCTGCGGCAGGTCGGCGATGCGCAGCCACAGCTCGGCTTCCTGCTCGTGATCGAGTCGCGTTGCGCCACTCGCGCGCTGATCCTCGGCCAGCGCGGCCAGATCACTCATATGG
>LJCR01002554.1 GCA_001399705.1 Kouleothrix aurantiaca | reverse complement strand
GCCCAGCTCGCGCCAGCGGCGCTCGATTCGGTACAGGCCATCGTAGCGGTAGCCGGCAGGCGGCGCGTAGGGCGAGCGTGGGTTGGCTCCGCGAATCACCCGCACGGGCAAATGCTCGTCGCAGCTGCGCGCCAGCGCAAGGTTGCTGCCGCGCAGAAGCTGGTCGCCGGCCTGCCGTCCAGTGACCCGGTCGCGCGCCCCCTGCCCGGTGTAGAAAATGAGATCGCCCGCGTCTTCGTCGTCCTCATACGCGCCGGACAGGATGATCGACGCGGCGCCACTCGCCGCCGTGCCCGACACACCCACGCGAATGGGCGGGTGCACGCCTGTGCGCGCAAGCTCCAGCCGCGTCGCGAAGACACTGCCGGGCGGGAAGCCAGGGATGTCGCCAAAAATGTGCTCGGGCACAGTTCATCCTTTCCAATGCGTCGCATTGTAGCAGATCGCGCCCGCTATTCGCACCGGCACATTCGTGCTACAATGCGGGCGAATCGCAGCGCCAGCAGGAGGAGCCTATGCCCGCATTTCCCACCGACATCGCGGCCGTTCTCGCCGAGCCCGAGGGCCAGCAGCTCGCCTTTGTGCGCCGCGCCTTCCGCACCGACGAGCTGGCCGAGACGCTGGCGGCGCTGGCGAATGCGCAGGGCGGGCTGGTGCTGGTGGGCGTGAGCGGGCGCGGCCAGAAGCTCGAAGGCGTGGCCGATGCGGCGGCAGCGCGCTTGGCTGCGCTCGATGCGGCGCTGGCCTGCACGCCGCCGCTGGTGCTGCCACTGCCCGAAAGCGCGCCAATAGGTGACATAATGGTGCTGGCGCTGGCCGTGCCGGCGGGCCTGCCGCATGTCTACAGCGTGCACGGGAAATACCTGCGCCGCGCTGGCGCGACAAACCAGCCCATCCCGCCCGACGCCCTGCGCAAGCTGCTGCTTGAGCGCGGCGCACATAGGCGCCCAGTTTATACT
>LJCR01002553.1 GCA_001399705.1 Kouleothrix aurantiaca | reverse complement strand
GGCGGCGGCATAAGAGCCAGGAGCCAGGAGACAAGCGACGGGAGATAGGCACGCTTCGCGTCCGCCGCAATAGCTTTGTGCTGCGCCCATCTCCTGCCCTCTCCCTCGCAATAGCTTTGTGCTGCGCCCGCATCCTTCTCTCTCCCTCACAATGGGAGAGATCTGTCCTGAGCGTGTCGAAGCAGGCCGGGGGTGAGGGCCTCCCGCAGGATTCAGAAGACGCGAGACAGGCACGCTCCGCGTCCACCGCAACAGCCGTTTGGCGGCCTGCAAACAGGCCCGAAATCACGAATGCCCTGACTTCTGAAGCCTGACGCCTGAATCCTCACTGCTTCCTGCCAACTGCCTCCTGTTTACTGCCCCGCTGCGGGCCGAAAATCAACCGCCAGCGTTTGTTCAGTGCTCAGCGTGAGCTGAAAGACCAGATCCTGCCCTTCCTGGCGGACCAGCGGCATGCTGGAAGACAGCAGCACCGCGCTCTTTGGCATGCGCACGCGCACGGTGGCGGGCAGCGGCGGCGTGCCGGCCTGCTTCTGCAGCGTAAGCTGGTAATGCCACCCCTGTTCGTCCTGCGACAGCACCGCAGCCGGCAAACGGTAGCGCGCAAAGGTGCGCCGCGCCTCGCCGGGCGGGATCACCAGCATCGTGGCAAGCGCGCTGGTGTGCGCATCGCCAGGTTCCAGCGTCACCGCGCCATTGTCGGCCTGCCCGCTCAGTAGCCAGGCCGCCGGGGTCGCGTTACTGATGGATGCAACAAGCTGGCTGCCCTCGGGAAGCAGCGCGCGCTGGTAGATCCAGGCGCAGCCAGCCATCAAATCCTCGTAGCGTTTGGCATTCACAATCTCGTTGAAGCCGCGCCGCTGATCGCAGCCGGACGCACCGCCGGCCGTGTTGCGCTGGCGCAACGTCAGCTCGCCGATTGGCGCGGCGGGGGCGCTGAGATCGACCGTATAGGAGAT
>LJCR01002552.1 GCA_001399705.1 Kouleothrix aurantiaca | reverse complement strand
TCGCGTGCCTGCTGCTCGGCCTCGGGCTCGTCGGAAGAGTCGCGCATGGCCTCAAGGTCGGCGTGGCGGAACAGCGCCGAGTCGTCCAGCACGATCTTCGAGTCGAGCGCCTGCAGCGCGCCGCCCGGCAGCACCACCAGCGGGTTGATCTCGGCCAGGCTGGCGTCGGTGTCCATATACGCCTTGTACAGCGCGGTGGCGATGCTGGCGAACTGGCGCGCCTGCTTGCCGTCGGTCAGGCCGATGCCAAAGGCCAGCTCGCGCGCCTGGAAGGGCTGCAGGCCCAGCGTGGGGTCGGCGGCGACCTTCACAATCGCGTCGGGGTTGGTTTTGGCAACTTCCTCAATTTCCACGCCGCCTTCCGAGGACGCCATCAGCACAATCCGCTTGCTGGCGCGGTCCATCACCACGCCGAGGTAGATTTCTTTCTCGTAGCTGATAGCTTCGGCCACCAGCACCTTCTCCACCGTCAGCCCCTTGATGTCCATGCCCAGGATCTGGCCCGCAACCTGCTCGGCCTGCTCGGGCGTGTCGGCCAGCTTTACGCCGCCGGCCTTGCCGCGCCCGCCCACAAACACCTGCGCCTTCACCACCACTCGGCCGCCGATCTGCTCGGCAATTGCGCGGGCCTCGGCGGGCGTGCTGGCGACGCCGCCGCCGGTGACGGGGATTCCATATTTCTCCAGAATATCGCGCGCCTGGTATTCGTGCAGTTTCATGCCTGTTCCTTCTTTTCGCCGGGCGGATGCTGCCGGAATGGTAGCACGTTCGTCAGGGGGGCGTCAACGCGCGCCGATCGTAGCGCGTGCCAGTTACAGCGCGGTTCGTTTGGGAAATTTGATGTTGGTGTCGTGGGCGGCGCCGTGCTGCGTGCCCCGCCGTGCTAGAATGCCTTTGCGGGGGCAGGGGTCGGGAAGTGGAGCCAGGAGTATTGCGCCCGTTACCTACGCACTACGCACC
>LJCR01002551.1 GCA_001399705.1 Kouleothrix aurantiaca | reverse complement strand
GTATTTGGCGACTACTCGGCGCGCAGCGGGCGAGCGCGCAACCTGATCTGGACACTGTTCACCACGCCTTCGCCATACGTTTGCACGCCCGAGTGGCGCGAATTGGCGCGTGTCTACCTGGCGCAGTTTCGCGCCAGCTACGGGCGTTTCATCAACGACCCGTGGTGGGCCGAGCAGATCGCGGAGCTGAATCGGGTCAGCCCGGAGTTTCGCGAGCTCTGGCCGCGCCACGACGTGCAGAATGTCTCGGAAGGGCACAAAACCATGCACAACCCCGCCGTTGGCGCGCTGAGCTTTGATTTCCTGTTGCTCCAGGCGGTCGACTCCGGCGATTTGCGCTTGCTGATTCACACGCCGCGCGCGGGCACACCAACCGCCAGGCGCATCGCGCAGTTGCTGGCGGGCGCCGCCGATTCTGGCGTTTAGGAAGAACTCTTTGCAAACCCAGCCACCAGGAACGATTGCCACGAAGACTCGAAGGCACCAAGCGTTTCAGGAGGCTCTAGCACGATGTATTTCGCCACGGAGAACAACGAGCGCTCCGAGTTTTGATTATTCTGCTCAGTGCCCTCTGTGTGCTGTGTGGCTCAACCATTTTGCTCCTTGGCTACACCTGATGCAATGGGTGGCTCCGCTGGCAGGTCTCGGTTCCTGGCTCTGCTGATTCTGCTTTTTAGGAACATCTATGCAACCAACCTCTCACGCGTCTTCCCCGCAAAACTCCGCCGATGGATGCCTGCACTTTCTGCTTTTTGCCGTTGCCGCCGCGTGGATTGCGGGCGTGACGCTGGTGCTGCAAGCAGGCGGGTGGCTGTACGACCAGGTTTCGCAGGCGCAGGGCGAAAGCGTGCCGTGGTGGTTCTGGCTCGCGCTGGCGCTTGGGCAGGCGCTGCTGGCGGGCGGGCCGGCCGCGCTGCTGGCCGGGCTGGTGCGCAGCCCGCGCTTTCGGGCGATCTACTG
>LJCR01002548.1 GCA_001399705.1 Kouleothrix aurantiaca | reverse complement strand
TGGCGATGTCGATGCGCTCGCCGCCAATGTCGAGAAAGTCGTTGCGCGCGCCTCGCCGCATCTGAACGCCCTGGCGCGCTTTGGGCGCAGGGGTTAGAGGATGGGGAGTAGGGTCTGGGGCGTGCAATGCTACTCTTTTCACAATTTTCGCATCGCCTTGCTGGTACCGCACCAGGCACAGCACCTTTCAAACATCCACAAAGAATCGAAGCCACCTAGATTTTGGAGTATTCTAAAGCCCTTCGTGTCTTCGTGCCTTCGTGGTCACCGTTCCTAGCTGCCTTATTTGAAAGGCACTGGCACAATGCTTCTCGCTTCCGTTTCCAGCAGAAAGAACCACGGTGCAATCTCGCGCAAACCCGCATCAGCGGCGGGCACTTCTGGCTGCGATCCTGGCCTCCAGTATGGCATTTATCGACTCGTCGGCGTTGAATGTGGCCCTGCCGGCCCTGCAAGCCGGCCTCGGCGCAACGGGCGCGCAGCTGCTGTGGGTGGTGAACGCCTACCTGCTCATGCTGGCCGCGCTGATCTTGTTTGGCGGCGCGCTCGGCGACAGCGTCGGGCGCAAGCGCGTGTTTGGTGCCGGCATTGGCGTGTTTCTGCTGGCCTCGCTCGGCTGCGGGCTTGCGCCCACGATTGAGCTGCTGATCGCGGCGCGCGTGCTGCAAGGCCTGGGCGGCGCGCTGATGATCCCCAGCAGCCTGGCGCGGATCAGCGCCATGTTCCCCGCCAGCGGGCGCGGGCGCGCGATCGGCACGTGGTCGTCGGCCACCACGCTGGTGACGATCGCCGGGCCAGTGCTGGGCGGTGTGCTGGCCGGGGCCGGGCTGTGGCGCGGCATCTTTCTGATCAACCTGCCGCTGGGCCTGCTGGCTCTGGCCGCGCTCGCGCGCCTGCCCGCCGACGCGCCCGTTTCTGCCGCGCCACCGATCGACTACCCCGGCGCGGCGCTGGCCCCGCT
>LJCR01000255.1 GCA_001399705.1 Kouleothrix aurantiaca | reverse complement strand
CCATCATGGCCATCATATCGCCACCCGAGCCAGCCATACCCAGGGTAACGCGCTCGACAGCGCCGTGCTGGCGCAGCATGGGGCGCTTGTATGCCTTCTTCATTGCTTATCACCCCCTTTCTAAAAAATAGTACAAAGATATGAAGTATACACAGTGCAATTGTGCATAGATGAGTGATATATTGGTATAAATGAGGGTTTACCTTGGCTCCGTACCACACATGAAGGAAAATCCTGTTTGGGCGGAGCCAGGCTGCTATCCCTTTCCTTAAGGGTTCTGATCGTTCATTCGCATTGCTGCAGTATCAGTGCTGTTATCAGAACCTGAGCCCGTCATGCTAAGCGTAATGCGTTCAACCGACCCGTGCCGAACGAGCTTTGGATGTTGATATTTCTTTTTGTTCACCGTCATCACCCCCTTTCCGCAGTGTATATATTTATTGTAGGTGGCAGTATTGTGGACAAATGCCTCATACAATCATATGTGTGCGGGCGGGTGTAATAATCAGTGTTAATGTGCGTTTCTCAAGGCGATGTGTGTTGTTCATTATTGTATGAGCGGGATGAAACCGCCGTTGCGATGGTGAAAGACAAAGATGCACCAGATGTTGGTATGGATGGCGAGCCATTGAATGGCTGGCGTTGCGGTATGAGGAGGCGCATTGCGCCACCGGGCGCAAGTGCGCGGAGCCACGCCTCGGTAACCAGCAGCGCGCCCATGTACGAATAGTATCGTCCCGGTTCGATCACGGCCTGGCGGAAGGCCCGGGCTTCCACATAGCCCCGTTCGGCAATTTCCAGGCGCGGCGCGGCGTCGAGCCAGGGAAGAATGTGCTCTGCTGCCAGGCCATGTTTTACAGCCGCCGCAAAATCCATCCCCGATGGCTGATTGAGCACGGCCTCGGGCAGAATACCCTGCATAGCGCGGCGGTGGTGCCAGCGCTCGCACTCTTTATACGTTGTGCCGTCGTGATTCCATTTTTCTTCCTGTGGCATAGCCAGCACCAGCTCGACCAGGCGGCGATCATAGAAGGGATGGCGAAACTCCAGCGGGTATTCAGACGGCAGTGTGCTGGCGATCATCGGCGTCATGATCTCTTCAAGCGTATAGCGCGCTGCCGGGCTGCGTTCGCCCAGGCGCTGCACCTTGCGCACGCGCAGTGAACGGTCGCGCGTGGCGATGCGCTGCTGCAACGACGCCGGAATAAATGCTGGCAGGTTGGTATACATACCTCGGCGCAGCTCTTGCCACACCAGTGCCGGCCGCAGCACGGCCCAGGGCGCAAATGGCATCAGGCCATAGTAAAGCAATGCCCCGGCTGCGCGGCGCGGGTCGCGCTGCCAGCTTATACCGAGGCGTCGCAGCACTTCGCGGAACTGTTTGCGCCGCAGCAGGTCGTAGTACACGCGCTCGCAGCCCTCATTCACCGAGTCGCCCATCAGGCCGGTGAGCACGACATTGCAATCGGCATGAAGGATGGCACTATATTCTTCGCGCGCGGCCACGCTTGCTTCCAGCTCATGCGGCCCGGCAACGCTCTGCGGCTGCCAGTTGGGAGAGACATATTCGGGCGTATATAAATTATCGGCTGTGATCAGGTGCGCGCGCAGGCCGAAGCGCGCAATCATCAGATCGATGCGCTGGCGTTCGGCCGGGTCAGCGAGCTGATCGAATACCAGCGAGAAGGTATGCAGTTCGTGCCCGCTGTTCAGGCGGCTTGCCAGCGCAACAATCGCTGTGGAATCGAGCCCGCCGCTTAGTTCGAGCGCGACGGCGGGTTTGCGGCTGCGCAAACGGCAGCGGATGGCTTGCTCAAGTGCGTGGCGGTATTCTTCGAGCACCTGCTGTGTTGGCCGATCGGCTGGCGTGTGGTCGCGCCAGTCCCAGAAGCGGCGCGTTGCCACGTGGCCATCTTCGGCCAGCAGTATGTAGCCGGCCGGCAGCGCTTCGAAGCCGCGAAACAGCCCTTGATCCCAGCCGCTGGTCCACTGGTAGGCCGGCGTGAAATAATCGAGCAGCTGATCGTCGTCGATCTCCAGCGGAACGGTCGGGTCTTGCAGGATCTGGGTGCGTTCGGATGCGATGATCAGGCGCTGCGCATCGCGAAAGAAGAACAGCCGGCAGGTGCCCGACAGATCGCGGGCGGCAAACACCCGCCGCGCGGCGGCATCCCAGATCACAAAGGCGAATTCGCCCACCAGGCGATCGACACATGCCGCGCCCCACTGCCGATAGGCCGCCAGCACAAACAGTGCATCGGGTGCGCTGGGCGGCAATGGTTCGTGCAGCAGATGGCGCAGCTCGTCGCGGTTGTCGATTCGGCAATCGGCGGCGATATGCAGTGTGCCAAGCGCAAGGTGAACGCCGGGTTGGTCTTCGGGCAGGGTTGCCAGCTCGGCCTGGGCTATTCCCACCGCGCCGTCGCGCCATGTCCAGCCGCCATCGGGGCAGCGGTAACGCATGCAGGCAATTGCGGCGTTCAGCACGCCTGGGTCGGCTGGCCGGCCTGCCCAATCGATTGGGGCAAACAGTGCATTCATGCTGAAATTCGCTCAAGTGGCAGCCTGGAATAGCGTGCCAGACTTTCGGGCGTGCCGCCGACGACGACAGTGCCATGGCTTTCGACCCAGGCGTGTGCTTCGATGCGGCCACCCAAGCCGCGCGCCACACCAATGTGTAACGACGATGCACAACCCTGCCAGCCCAGCAGCGCCTGGGCTGCCAGCGCCTGCGGCAGGCATGTGCTGCCACGCCCAAGGTCGGCGGCCACGGCAATTGCCCAGCCGGTGCGCGCAAGGGCGTTTGCCTGGGGCGATAGCGTGCCGGCCCGGTGCTCGGCAAGGCGTCGCAGGCGCTGAAATGGCACAAGCAGCAGCGCGGCACGAAACCCGGCCACCAGCACAAGCGCCCGGAGCAGCAGCCAGCGCTCGGCGGGCGCAAGCGCGCGCCATTTACGCAGCGCGGCCACTATTTAACCTCGACCAGGCCGGCATTGTGCAGCTCGCTCACGAGGGCGATCACGTCGGCTTCGCATTCGGCCGGCTCGACATCGTATTCGGCCATCACCACAGCACAGATTGCAGCGACAGTGGCGGGTTGCTGGATGGTATTCCAGATCAGCGCGCCGACTTCATCCAGCCCGTAATATTCACCTTGTTCAGGATCAAGAATGGCAGCTTCTTCACCAAGTGTCGATGAAACCTGGTTGGGCGTGGCCGTGATGATTGATTGCGCAGTGATATCGGGGGCACCAATGTTGTTCGATAGTGCGTTCATGGGCGTAGCTCCTTCTAAAGCGCGAGCGCAATGCCAGCCGTGTGTGGCATGCGTTGGTTTGCCGGCAGTATATGGCGAACGTGTTCTGCTTTCGGTGCCAATGAAATGGCGTTTTCTCGCAAAACAAAAGCCTGGTTCGGCGCCACAAACCCCGCGAAACCTTGCCGAGCAGCCCACCGCCCAACTTTAGCCCACAACAGCCCAATAGCTCGGTTTGCCAGCTTGCCGGGGAGTAATCTCTATAAGCAGAACGTCATGCGCGACGCTGCCGGCCTTCGTTTTTGTGAATAGAAGATTACAGATTACTTGCCGGCGAATTGATGGTAGCCCGTGAGGAATAAGGCGTATTTGCCATATTCCTGGAGAGTGACGCGCCACCCTTCGGCGCTGCGCCACCAGGTTGCAGGCTGGTACCAATCGTTTGCGACCGGCTGGATCGAGATGGTGATGCCGGAGTTGCGGAAGATCTGATGCACAATTGCGCCTGCCCGGCGCGTGTGGTAGGTATTGGTAACGATAATGACCGATTGCCAGCCCTGCGCTTGCGCACAGCGCAGGATGTGCTGTATTTCCTGGTAGGTGGTTGCTACCGTACCCGGCACAATAACGATTTGCGCCTGCGGAACCCCTTCACGGCTGGCCTGATCGACAACCAGCTGCGCATATGGTTTGTTGGCGGCGCGTGGCGCAAGCTGCATATCGGTAATGGCAAACCAGCGCGCCCGGTGCTGTGCCAGCAACCTGCCAGCATAGGTGACGCGAATGCGATCACCTGCGAGGGGCACAATTGCGTCAGCGCGTAGTGGTGGGTCGGCAACGATCAGCCACGCGCCAACGGGCGGCAGGATGATCGGTGCGAGCAGTACCACAAAGCCGATGGTGGTTACCAGCACCGCCAGGTGCCGCTGCCAGTGCGCCCGGAGCACTGGCGCGAGCCGTGCTGTTGCGAAGCGTTTGATCTACCCCCCCGCGTTTGCCACGACATTCACCCGCAAATGCAGTGTGCGATATGGCGTTGTCGCGTCGTCGCGGAACAAGAGCAGATCGACCTGCTGATCATTGCCGGCAGTGCTGAGCGTGTAGCGAACTGGCGCTTGCCAGCTTGCGCCGTCGAGCAGGGTAATCGGGCCGGCCTGGGCAAGCAGGGTTTGCGCGCTCCGCGCTTCGACCCGGTAGCGCGCAGCGACGCCCTCGTGGTTGCTGATGCCGACGGTGAGCTGCATTGCTTCGCCCGGCGCAACCTCGCGCGGGTAATCTTCGGCCAGCCCGCCATTGCCAAGCGCATAAAATTCGGTGAGCTGCCCGGCAGGATCGGGCGCGAGCAGTGCATATGCGCCAGCACCAAGCACCAGCGCGAATGCGAGCGCCCCCGCAAGGTATGCCAGGCGCGCCGAACGGCTGAGCTTGCCCCACCAGAGGCCTGGCGCAATGGCCGGCGGCAGTGCGGCCTCGGCCGGGCGCAGCAAGGCCCGGCGCGCAATACCAACCAGGCTTGCCACAACGATGAAGCAGGCCAGCGAGATGGCGATTGGCAGCGGGGGCAGGCCCCAGGGC
>LJCR01002550.1 GCA_001399705.1 Kouleothrix aurantiaca | reverse complement strand
TTCTTAATGAAGTGGGTGATCATCTTCTCGACGACGTCGAAGTCGGCGATCACGCCATCTTTCAGCGGGCGTACGGCGATGATATTGGCGGGCGTTTTACCCACCATCGCCTTGGCTTCCGCGCCAACGGCTTTGACTTCTTTGCTTTTTTTATCAATGGCGACAACTGAAGGCTCGCTGATGACGATGCCCTTGCCGCGCACATGCACAAGTGTGTTGGCCGTGCCGAGGTCGATGCCGAGATCGCGACTGAATGCGCCAAAAAGTGAGTTTAGCGGGTTGATCGCCACAGGTGTATTCCTCCAACCGCAACCCGCGCGGTGCACGGGTCGGGGCGGTGTTGCCGATATGTCAAGCGAATATAGCGCCATTATACCATAGGTTGCTGTTGCGCCTTTCTGACAGGATGCTGACAGTCGCGCCGCAGCATGCCGCGCCGCGAAGAGCCAGCGTCATGCGAGATTGTACTTACTTGTCATAAGAATATAAGAATTTGTTTACAGCATTATCGATAGTTCCGCGCCAGCATGTCAGGCTGATAGTATTTCACTCAATGAGCGCATGCTTGCTACACGGCGGTTTTTTGCGCTCTGAGTCGATTGCGTGCCAGACGGGCTTCTGGCAGTCAGCGCGCGTGCATGCTACTCCTCGGCCGTTTGCCCGCTCATGCGGGAAAGGTCGCTGGTCATACCCAGGCGCATGAAGACGGCCTGCACCTCGCGGTTAATTGCCTGCCCCAGCGCCTGATTGCCGCGCGCCAGCTCGTAGCGGGCAAGCTCGCGCTGCGTGAGTGCGCGTTCGTGCGGCATGCCAAGCTCGGCGAAGATGCGCGTACTTTCGGCGAAGCAGGCCGTGGCGCCCGGCCGGCGTATTGGCGCAGGCCAGGCAAGCGCGGCCTCGCGCAGTGTGGCCGTGGCCTCGGGGCGCGCGGCGAGCTGGCCCAGCACGCGCCACGCCAGCC
>LJCR01002547.1 GCA_001399705.1 Kouleothrix aurantiaca | reverse complement strand
ATACATAGCCCAGAGCGCCGACATAGGACGTGAGTGCTTTCAGTGGCTTGAAGCCCGGCCGCCACGACGGCGCGGCAAAGGAGTAGGGCAGAAAAATGTTCGGCAGCACAATCGCGGTGCGGAAGGCCAGAAACGCCAGCGCGTGGAGTGGCGTGCGGAGCTGCCGCCCACGCGCGCGCTGCGGGTCGCGCCGCACCTCCTGCGCGTGGCCCAGGCCGTACAGGAAATGCTTGCGCAGCAGCGCGCGCATGGTTGCCGGCGCAGGGTGGTAAGTCCATGTGTTCGGCACCAGCACAAAGCGGTAGCGCGCCCCGTCTTCATTGGCCAGCCGGCGCAGGCGCACAAAAAACTCGGTATCGACGCCGCGCACGAGCGTTTCGTCGAAGCCGCCAGCCTGCTCGAACACCGCGCGGCGCATCGCGCAGCAGGTGGTGGTAATTTCGCAGTAGAACGCGGGCGGGTCGGGGTTGGTTTCGAGCGGCTGCGCCACAACCGGGTGCTCGATGCGCGGCACCTCGCGCGCAACCCAGCGCTGAAACGCGGGCGCGTCGGGCGGCAGCAGCTTGGACGCGCCGGTCACGCCGATAGTCGGGTCGGACAGCAGCGGGGCGACAAGGTTGGCGATGGCGTGCTCATCGCCCAGCACCGCGTCGTCGTCGATAAACACAAGGATGGGTGCGCTGCTCTCCGCGACGCCCTGGTTGCGCGCGCGGCCATTCGGGCGCACGCCGCGCACCACTACGACCTCGGCGGGCGCAAGTGTCTGGCGGCGCACGCTTGCCAGCAGCGCGTCGGGCGTGCCCTCCAGCGCCGGGATTATCAGTGCGACCCGGGGCGTTTCACCAGTTGAGTTTTGAGTGTTGAATGCAGAATTTTGAGTGTTGAGTTTCACCGAACGTAACCTGCAAACCTTCAAACCTGGAACCTGCGAGCCTGGAACCTGCGAAACCTCTGGTATACG
>LJCR01002549.1 GCA_001399705.1 Kouleothrix aurantiaca | reverse complement strand
CGCGGCCAAGCTGCCCAAGGCGGCCTAGATGCCGCCTGAACTCATCCGTCTCTGGCTCAGTGCCCTGTATGCCTCGTTCCGCCGAGCGGAGGCCCGCGCCGCCGATGCGACCCTGCCGTCCATCGACCGCCGCTGCGCGCGCGCCACGGCTCAGTACATCGCCCGCCAAATTATGACCCAGGAAGCCGCCCTGTCGCGGCGTTTATCGCGCTGAACACCGAACGCACGAAACCCGGCTGCGCTCCCTGCCGAGCATTCGCAACCGGGTTTCGTGCCCCTGTATCCCTAAAGGTGACACAAATGTACCACAATCCTACCAAAACGCAAGAGTCGAAATCGACTCGGGCTGCCGACTGGCGGGGTAAGCGCCACGCCCGCATGACGCGCTCAATGTTCGATTTGCCCGCTGGCCCGTTCAAGGTCCTGGCCGGCCTGCGGATTGAGCTGAAAGACGGCGAAACGCGCGACGACGTGTCGCAGGCGATGATTGCCGATCTTGCGAACGTGAGTGAGGCGACGGTCAGCCGCGCCATGCCGATCTTGCAGGACGCAGGATTTATCCAGTGGACGAAGCACGACCCCGACAAACGCGGGCGCGGCGCGGGCCACACACTGACGCTCCGGCCGCCGCCCGAAAGGGGATCGGCCGCCGATCCTTCCGACGATGAAGGATCAGCAACGCAGGCAGAAGGATCAGAAACGCAAAAAAAAGGATCGTTTTTGCAGGATGCCCCAAAATACCCCATGCCGCCCATCCAGACGCCGCAAACGGCCGCGCCGGAAGGATCGTCCACTGATCCATACATCCTTATGATCCATGCAGTTGATCCAATCACCACCAACAGCGCAGCCGAATGCGGCAGGACGCAGCCCGAAGAGCCAACAGGTGGTGGTGGGGGCGCTACGCGCCAGAAGCCCGCGCCTGCCGGCGCGCCGCCGGTCACCGAAACCGAGCGGCCGC
>LJCR01002546.1 GCA_001399705.1 Kouleothrix aurantiaca | reverse complement strand
AGTGTGGGCATGGCGGCTGTTCTGTTTACAGGTTTGAAGGTTACATGTTGCAGGTTGGCAGCGGGCAGCCGGCAGCGGGCAGCGGGCAGCGGGCAGTCGGCAGCGGGCAGTCGGCAGCGGGCAGCAACTTTCACACATTCAAACCTGTAACCTGCCAACCCCTAACCTGCCACCTTCAAACATTCAAACCTGCAACTCCAAAAATCTCCGTGCCTCTGTGTCTCCGTGGTTCGAAGCCAGTCGTCGTTCGTCGGCCATCACTCTGGCCTGTGCGCACGGTATTCGCGCCACACCAGAACCACAACCAGCACGTCGAAGGCGGTGAGCAGCGCCAGCCCCAGCGAGTAGCTGTAGCTCAGCCGGTAGAGCTGGTAGAGAATAAACAGCCCCAGAAAGCCAAGCGCCGCTGGGTAGGCCCACGGCTTGCCCCGCAGCAGCGCGACCGCCAGCGCCAGCTTGATCAGGCCGTGCGCGATCAGGTAGATGCTGGCAAACAGCTCGGCGCTGGCCGAAAACTGCGCGGCGGCGTGGCGCAGCGCGTTGGCGAGCAGATCGTGCGGATCTTCCGCCAGCTCGTGCTGCGTCAGCGCAATCACCAGGCGATTGAGCGAGCGGTTGCCCGTCAGCAGCAGCACCAGCCCGCCAGCCATTTCCAGCACACCGTCGAATGCTTTAAGCCAGACGCTTGCCGCAAAAGCTCGGTGCAAGAAGCCTGCACTGCTGGGCGTTTCTGCCATGGGCGCGTGCTTCTGCACTAGAGTGCGGCCGCGCTGAGCGCAGCGCCGACCTTGGTGGCAATCCGGTTCATCTCGGCCTCAGGCACGCGCTGGTTTTCGGGCACGCCCAGCGCGCCAAACACACGCGGGCCACGCAGCTCGTCGGGGTGGCCGGCCTGGCGCGCGATGACATGGACGTGGACATGCGGGTGGTCGGCGGATTCCGCGAACTGGACGACATAGGTC
>LJCR01002545.1 GCA_001399705.1 Kouleothrix aurantiaca | reverse complement strand
GATCATGGATGGGCGGCATTATATCATGTTAAGTAAACGGATGTGGGGGATTTTTTGGTATGTGATTTTGGGGGAATTTTGGGTTTGTGGCGTATGCGATACGCTGGTGCGTAGGATTATGTGACTGCGAGGGCTACGCGCCCTCGCGCTCCGCGCCAAGAGGCCGCCGCCGGCCTCCTGGACCTCGCCGCTGGGGCGTTGCCCCAGACCCCATAAAGAGCGTGGCCGGCGTATGAGATGCCCGTTGTCATGGCTCCGTTGTGGATTGGGGCTGGCAGCGGGCGATGGGTGTGGGACGGGAAACAGAGGCCTTGTAGCATCTTTGCCAAGCGCTTTATGCTGACGAGAAGGTTGCACCGCAGTTTGAGCAGAAGCGGGTGTGCGGGCGGAGTTCGGCGTGACACTGGCCGCAACGCGCGCTCTGCTGGGCGACGGGCGGAGAGGCGGCCTGTGCGGCGGGCTGGGGGCTTTGCGGGATGGGATGCCAGAAGCCTTCGGGCGCGGCGGGCGGCAAAGCAGTTGCCGGGACATTGCGCGGGGCCTGGGGCGCGGCCGGAATAGGTGGGGTGATGCCGATGGCGGCATGGATCTGCTGGGCGAGGGCGGCAGGATCGTAGCGGCGCTGCCAGCGAATGTGCAAGATGGGCAGGCCGATGGTGGCCAGCACCGTGTCGACGAAGGCATCGCGCTCGGGGCGGTCGGGCCGGTCGTGCGAGCGGTCGTCGAGCTCGATCACCAGGCGCGGGCTGACGTCGGCCTCGGCGCAGACGACGAAATCGACGCACTTGGCCTGGATGCGATACCAGTGGGATTTGTCGCGCCTGGCGTGCGGCAGCACTTCGACGAGGTTGGCGAGGCGAACCTGGGCGTAGAGCTGAAAGCCGGGCGGGATGATCGGCCTGAGAACGACGAGCAGGTCGCGCTCGGCGGGGGTGAGCAGCTGGGGTATACGGCGGTAGGGC
>LJCR01002544.1 GCA_001399705.1 Kouleothrix aurantiaca | reverse complement strand
GAGGCGCAGCCCACCAGCGACGCACAGGGGCGGCCGGCCGCACCAAGCGCCGCGCCGTAGCTCAGGCTCGCACGAACACAGCGCGGGGCGCATGTCGAGGCAATATGCCCGACATGCGCCCCGTTGTTTTGCCATTAGCGAGCACTGATACTAAATACGGATGAATACTTCTCAATTGTCATGCTGAGCGAAGCGAAGCATCTCTTAGTGTTGTGAAGGAGAGATTCTTCACTCCGCTAGCGCTTCGTTCAGAATGACAAAGTAAAAGTGTTTACCCGAACTTGGTACGACTCCTGAATCCTGTCTTCTGGCTCCTCGCTCAGCACAACACTTCAATCATAAACCCGCCCGGCGCGTTGAAGTAGAACGTCCACGAGCCATGCTGCTTGCTGGGCGGCGCGACATCATAGCCGTCGTCCTTCAGACGCTGATTGATCGCGTTGACATGCTCCTCATTCGGCTGCATAAAGCCAACATGGAAGGTGGCCGGGTAGCGCACCTCGGCTTCTTTACCGATCTTCACATTGGTGAGCGAAATCACCGCGCCGTCGTCGTCGGCTAGAAAAGCCATGTTTTTGTTGCCGCCCAGGCTGCGCAGGCCAAAATATTTTGCCAGAAAATCGTGCGTCTCCATCGGGTCAGTGACCGTCAGGTTCAGGTGGTTCAGTTTCATTGTTTTTCCTCCTTTTGCTGGCAGGGCGTGACGGGTTGCATTCCAGCCGCTCGCGTATCGCGCGCAAGACACTCAGCGCCGCTGCCAGGTCTTCGGGCGCCTGCCCGCCGCTGATCTGCTCGGCCCAGGCCTGCTGCTGCGCCTGCACGTATTCGAGCGCCTGCGCGCCCTGCGCGGTGATCTGCATAAGCTTGGCGCGGCGGTGGTGCGGGTTTTCGCGGTAGGTGATGAAGCCATCACGCGCCAGGCCGTCGGCGGTTTGCTGCACCGTCTGGCGGCTCAGGCCCAGAT
>LJCR01002543.1 GCA_001399705.1 Kouleothrix aurantiaca | reverse complement strand
GCTACAATGCGGGCGTAACCGCCAGCTGGAGAACTGCCGTGACAGAAGAACAGCCCGCGCCCCGCCACGACCCGCGCGACGAAACGATCCAGCGCGCGCTCGCCAGTGCAATCTCGCCCGAGGGGCGCGCCGATGCCCGCCGCCTGATTGCGGAATGCGGCTCGCCGGTGGTGGCGGCGCGCGAGGTATTTCTGGCCTATGCGGAAGCTGCCGAAGCCACCGCCACGCGCTACACGGTCGCGTGCCAGGCAGGCTGCTGGTTCTGCTGTGTGACGCCGGTTGCGGTGACGGTGTTTGAGGCGGCGATGGTATTTTCGGCGGTGCTGACGCTGCCCGAGCGGCAGCAGCAGCGGATTCGCGAGCGCCTGGAGGTGCGTGTTGCCGCGCAGGACGCAGCGCTGGCGGAAGCACCAGGCTCGCGCGCCACGTTTTTGCAGCGCTGCCCGCTGCTGGACGACTCGGGCGAGTGCAGCGTCTACGAAGCGCGCCCGCTCGCCTGCCGCTCGCTGCTCTCGCGCGACGCCGAGCGCTGCCGGCGCCATTTTCTCGAGAACGACCCTGGCGATCTCCACGAACCCTTCACGCTCACCAACAACACCGCGCTAGTCGGCGTGCCGCAGCTCATGGTCACGCTCAACGAAGGCCAGCTCGATTCCTACCCGAGCTACGAGCTATCCTCCACCCTGCACAAACTCTGGGCCGAGCCGGCGAGCTTTGCGGCGTGGCAGGGTGGCGCACGCATAGCGAGCAATGGCTCGCCGCGCCTGGCCGAAGGTCAGGAAATCTTCCCCGCGCCCGATGATCTGCCGCTCGGCCTGCCCGAGTAGCGCGGGGAAATTTCCAAACCACAGAGACACAGAGACACGGAGGTTTTGTTTGCAGGTTTGAAGGTTGTAGGTGCGCCCCTTCACCCTTTCACCTCTTCACCCTGTCATCTTGTCATTCGCTGAACCGATCTCCTAGTC
>LJCR01002541.1 GCA_001399705.1 Kouleothrix aurantiaca | reverse complement strand
ATGGCCGGCAGCACCAGCGCCGGGTCGCGGATGGGCGCGAGTGCCACAAACACCACGCCGCCGGGGAACTGCTCGGCCAGCGCATCGGCTAGGTGCAGCACCAGGCGCGTTTTGCCAATGCCGGGCGGGCCAACCAGCGTCAACAAGCGCACATCGACGCGGGCCAGCGCGGCGCTGGCGGCGGCCACCTCGGCGGCGCGGTCGATCAGCGGGGTGAGTGGCACGGGCAGGTAGCCAGCGGTGCTCGGCGCGGGCGAAGCGGGCGATTCGGCGCGCGCTGCGGCGGCCAGCTCAAGCAATTGCTCAGCCAGCGCTGGCTCGGCATCCAGACCCAATGCTGGTACAAACAGCGCCGCCAGCGCGACCATATCGGGCAGGCGCTGGTTCTGCTCAAGGCGGCTGATCTGGCTTTCGCTATAGCCCACCGCAATCGCCAGGTCGCGCTGTTGCAGGCGCGCGCGTCGCCGCAGGTAGCGCAGCATTTCGCCAAAGGTGCCGTACCGAACTGAAGGAACCGCAACGGAACGGTGCATAAAGCCTCCTGCCGAAGTCGATGTTGGTGCGAGCGCAGGGTGCCCATGAAGTAGAACGAAAAATTGCTCCGTAATCAGCAAGGTTTTGGCAAGAAATGTCAGGTTTGCAAAATACCGTGGGCATATACTACGAGTGCTGCTCTCGCTTCCAGCGCCAGTGCGATCCGACCAATCGCTGCTGGCGCTGGTTGCTGCCTGCTTATAGCATAGTCACCCGGCACCCGGCCACAATAGCCAATCGGTCGCGCCTGCGGCCTAGTGTCGTAATCACCGGCCCATCCACATTTCCGTAAGGAGCATGCTATGCACTTGTTTGGCCGCCGTTTCTGTTTATTGCTTGGCGCATTACTGTTGGGAACCGCGCTCGCGCTGCCGGGTGTGCCTCCCGCGCAGGCTTGCCTCATTCCAACCACCCTCACCGTGACCAACCCC
>LJCR01002542.1 GCA_001399705.1 Kouleothrix aurantiaca | reverse complement strand
GTCGTCGGTCGTCGGTCGTCGGTCGTCGGCTATCGCTCATCGCTCATCGATCGTCGCCGGCCCGGCAGGCAGCGTAAAGAAAAAGCGGCAGCCAGAGCCAAGCTGGCTTTCGATGCCAACCTCGCCGCCGAGCTGCGCCACAATGCGCTGCACAATCGACAAGCCCAGGCCATGGCCGGAAGCCTGGGCAGTTTGCAGGCGCGTGAACGGCGTAAACAGCTTCCGCTGCTGTTCGTCGCTCAGGCCCGCGCCGTTGTCTTGCACCCACAGGCGCACAAAGCCCGCGCCGGCCGGCTCTGCGCCAAGCTCGATGCGGGGTGGCTCGCCGCCGTTCTTGACCGCATTGCTGATATAGTTCACCCACACCTCTTCGACCCACGGCGCGTACCCATGGGCGTCTGGCCAGGTCTGCGGGTAGATCAGCGTGGCCCTGGCAGCCTCCAGGGTTTCGTTCAGCCGCGCCTCGGCCTCGGCAACAATGTCGCGCATCCGAAGCATGGTAAACGGCACATTGCTCGCGCTGCGCACATGCGCCAGCAGCAGCAGGTCGTTAATAATTGCCGACATCTTTTGCCCACTGCGCACAATTGCCCGCAGGCTGATCGCGATATCATCCTCGGCCAGCTGCGGCCCAACCTCTTCCAGAAGCTGCGCGTGGCCGATCATGCCAGTCAGCGGCGTTTTCAGGTCGTGCGCCACGGTGTTCGTAAACGCATCCAGCTCGGCATTCTGGCCCTGCAGCTCAAGGGTCTGCTGCAGCAGCGCCTGCTCTGCTTTGGCGCGCTCGCCAATCTCGCGCACTGCCGTCTCGTACAGGCGCGCATTTTCTACCAGCAGCCCGGTCAGCTGCGCCAGCAGCGTCCCGCGCTGCACATCCTCGGGCGTAAACACCAGCCCCGGCTGTGCGTGCCCAAACGCCAGCACGCCGATGCAGCCATCGCCAACCACGACCGGGCAATCGGCCG
>LJCR01002540.1 GCA_001399705.1 Kouleothrix aurantiaca | reverse complement strand
GGCTTCCGGCGCATCGAGCCGGAACTTCACGCGCCGGAAGCCTTTGCTGTAGCCATAGCGCTCGAACAGATCCTGGCCGGCGGTTTCAAGCTGCGCTGGCGCCACCAGGCCCGTCGCGCATAGCACCTGCGGGTCAGCGAACAGCGGCGCGAGCCCCTGCAGCCAGCTCGGGTCGGCAATCGCATCGTCGTCGATAAAGGCCACAATCTCGCCGCGCGACTCGCGCATGGCCCGGTTGCGCGCATTGTCGAGGCCGGGCTGCGGCTCGAGAATGTAGCGCATCTGGGGGTACTGCTCGCGCAGCATGCGCTCGGTCGCGTCATCCGCGGGCGCGTTGTCGATGACCATTACTTCATAGCTATCGTAGCGCTGGTGGCGCAGCGATTCGAGCGTGGCACCAATCGAGTAGTGGCGGTTGCGCGTGCATACAGCCACCGAAATGAAAGGTCCAGTCTGTGGCGTTGTGGTGGTGCAGGCGATATCGCCAGCTTCCGCGAGCAAGCCGAGCAGGTCGGCCAGGCAGGGACGGTAGGCGGGCAGCATTACTCCAGCATGCTCCAGGTCGGCGATCAGGTGCTCGGAGGCGCGCTGCACCGTGTCGGGGTCGAGCGCAGCCATGACATGCCCGTGGGTAAGAACGCGTTCGGCAGCCAGCGCGATGTCGGCGTAGCCGACCGGGTAGCCATGAATACGAATCAGCGCTCGCACTGCGCGGTACTGATCGGCCGGCGCGAGAACCGTGCTGCTATCGGCCAGATCAATGTCGGCGATAAGCGCAGGTGTTGTGATCCAGCGCGGCGCGTAGGCGCGGGTGGGCGGCAATGTCATAAGTGATTGTCCAGCTAGAGTTGCGTGCACAATGCAAAAAGATATTCCCACCCTGCGGTAGGGCTGTGCCAGGGCAGGAACGTTTTGTTTCCTTTTAAGAGAGTACCGTTAGACACTGAAAAATACACTGTTCATCTA
>LJCR01000254.1 GCA_001399705.1 Kouleothrix aurantiaca | reverse complement strand
CCGCACGTGATCGGTGACTTCACCTGGACGGGCTGGGACTACCTCGGCGAGGCCGGCATCGGCGGCATCGCCTACACCGACGAGCCGGGGTACGCCCCCGGCCTGGCAGCGCCGTACCCATCCCTTGTCGCATCCGCTGGAGACATCGATATCACCGGCCACCGCCGGACGGTATCCTACTACCGCGAAACTGTCTACAGGCTTCGCCACAGCCCCTATATCGCGGTGCACCGCCCGCAGTTCCATGGCCGCCCGACCACACAGTCGCCGTGGTCGTGGAGCGACTCGGTTTCCAGCTGGAGTTGGGACGTCCCGGTCGGTTCGCCAACCACCGTCGATGTGTACAGCGACGCCGACGAGATCGAGCTGTTGCTGAACGGCAGCCGCATCGGCCGTGCACCCGTAGGCCAGCCCAAGCCGTTCATTGCCCGCTTCGAGGTGCCGTACGCGCCCGGCGAACTGGTCGCAGTCGCCTACACGGCAGGCGAGGAGCGGGCCATGACGCTGCTGCTGACCGCGAACGACTCGCTGCGTGTGCACGCCGCCGCCGACCGAACTGCGATCCGCGCCGACGACACCGACCTGGCCTACATCGCGATCACCCTTCAAGATGCTGATGGCACCCTTGCCACCCACCGCGATCGCCCGGTGACGGTGACGGTCGACGGTTCAGGCGTGCTGGCCGGACTGGGAACCGGCCAGCCACGCACCGAGGAGACCTTCCACGCCGCGACGCGAACCACCTACGACGGACGCGCGCTTGCAATCGTGCGGCCAACCGGCGTGGGTGAGATCATTGTGACGGTGACGGCCGAAGGACTGGAGCAGGAAACCGTCGTCATTCGGGCGAGCGTGGCTATCGAGCCAGTGGCCATTGGGTCGCGCTGATTCCACGCAGCCACCTGGGATTGAGGGGTACAAACAGCATCTCCAGGACGTCCGCAGCACCTTTCCCAATTTCCAACTCACGATTGAGGCGCAGATCGCCGAAGGTGATCTGGTCGTCACACACGTAACCGGGCGCGGAATCCACCAAGGCACGTGGCTCGCTAGCAGGCCACGCGGTACGCCAGTGATCGTGACCGGCATCACAATCAACCGCCTTGCTGATGGCAAGATTGTAGAACACTGGGATGAAGCCAACACAGTCGGGATGCTCGCGCAACTGGGGGTTGCGGTTTGTTCCCGACGACAAGGCAAGTTGAGGGCGTGCATGGGCGCACATTACTTCCGATTCACAGGATACGGTGTGCCCACGTCGTTCCGCATCCGTAGCCCAAACCCACTTGATCAGCTGCCAAAACCTTTTGTCGGTTTTCAGAGTCGCATACCGCACATTATGAAGCGTGACACCAGAGACGACCCGAAAACTGGGCGATTTCACAATGGTTCAGGCGCAATGAACACCTGATACTCGTCGATGCTATACTAACCCAACTGCAACGCATTCCAGCTGAGGCTTTGAACCAATGTGTCAGGCATTTTGAAAGGCTCGACACACTTCTTATTGCGACGACAAGAAGCTCGCAGTCGGCTCATTTACAGTTCGTTGTCAGCCTTAGCTGTCAAGTTATTCGCCAGGTCATGCGCCGGCACGCGCATCTGGATGGAGCTCACCGAATAAAGAAGTAGACCGTTAACGACACGCTGATAGCGATGATCAGCCAGCGAACGGCGATCGGGTTGATCCGGCGGGCGAGTGCGGCTCCGCCGTATCCGCCCACAATCCCACCTGCGGCCATCAGCAACGCAATCGGCCATTGTACTGCCCCAGCAAGCGCAAAGATCAGCACCGCGACACCATTAATCAGACTGGCCTGCAGCACCTTCAAGGCGTTCATCTCGTGGATCTGCTCCAGGCCAAGCAGGCCGAGCACCGCCAGGGTCAGGATACCCAGCCCGGCACCGAAGAAGCCGCCGTAGATAGCGACGCCGAAGTAGAGCCCGAGCACGATGAGGCGGCGAGACGATCGCTCGCGCCCCTGCTCGCCCCACTGCCGTGTCCAGCGGGTGATCCGCGGGCTCAGCGCAAAGATGAGCGTGGCGGCCAGCAGCAAATACGGAATCAGCTGCTCAAAGGTTCGCTCCTGCGTCTGCAGGAGCAGCAGGGCGCCGTTGAGGCCGCCCAGCAGACTGATGACGCTAAAGAGCACGATGCCCCGGCGCTGCACCGCCACCTCTCGCCGGTAGGCGCCAACGCTCGCCAGGGTGCCTGGCCAAAGCGCCGTGGCGTTGGTTGCGTTGGCCGAAATCGGCGGCACACCCGCCAGCAGCAGCGCCGGGAAGGAGATAAAGCTGCCACCGCCGGCGACGGAGTTGATCGCACCCGCCGCCACGGCAGCCAGGAAGAGGGTTGCTATCTGTACACTGCCCATCGCTCACTCCAGCGGCGCGTGATTGGGATGCTGTACCTTTCCCGCTCCGCAGTAGCTTCGAGGTATTGTACTACTGTTTGCTACCTTCCCATCTATGCAGCAATACCTTCCAAAGCTCAAGCATATGGAATAAGTATTGCTCGTTCGAGTGTTACGTGAGCGCCGGCTCGTACCACACCGGGCTGCCGGGGGAGAGAATCTGGCGCTGGCGCGGTGTAATCGCCGTGAGCGTCTCGCTCTTGGGCCGATAGCCTGGCCAAGGGCCAGCGTCCGCTCGTCCAAAGTTGACGATCAGCGTGATCCGGGTCTTGTCCGAAGGGTTCGGCCGGCCGTTGTGCAGCAGCGCCTCAACACGATCACGTCTCCAGCCTCAACGTGGTGTCAGCTCTCCGCCTTCAGCCCGCCGGCTTCCGCCCGATCCGGTACACCTGCCCTTTCAGATCGTCGCTCACGTACAGCGCGCCATCAGCGCCCGTCGTCACGCCGGCCGGGCGGCCCCACGCCGCGCCGCAGCTCTGGTTCGGGTGATCCTGGAAGCCCTCCAGGAAGTCCTCGGCGGCCACGGGCTGGCCGTTCTCGATGATGATCCGCACGACCTTGCAGGGCGCGGGCGGTGTGCGATTCCACGAGCCGTGCAACGCCACGAATAGATCGCCGGTATACTCTGGCGGGAACAGGCTGCCGTCATAGCGCGCGATGCCGATCGGAGCGGAGTGCGCTAGGCCGGTGAACAGCGCCGGCACCGCGTCGGCGCAGCCGAAGCCGGGTGGCGCACGCGGCACGTCACCAGTCGGGTCGGGCACCTCGACGTACGGGCCGGCACCGGGCGTGCGATCGCCATCAGGGTGCTCGGTTGTACAGAAGGGCCAGCCGTGGTGCTTTCCGCCCTGCACCGCGATCACCAGCTCCTCCAGCGGCCTCTCGTCCTTGGCCCGCGTGTCGATCATGTTGTCGCGGCCGTTGTGGTTGGCCCACAGCTGCCCATCGGGCATGAACACGAAGTCGATACTGTTCCGCAGCCCCTCGGCCCAGACCGAGCGGCGGCGCACATCGGGGTCATTCGCGAACGGGTTGTCGGGCGGGATGCCGCCGTCAAGCTCGAAGCGCAGGATCGCGGCGCGGCGCGGGTCGCCCTCAATGCAAACGTTGCAGGAACTGCCGGCCGACACGTAGAGCTTGCCGTCCGGGCCAGCATGCAGCGTGCGGCTGGTGTGGGCACCGCCGCTCGGTAGAGCGACAATGTGCGTGTGGCGCTCTAGCGACCCATCGCCGTCGGCGTCGCAGTGGCGCGAAACCTCGTCGTTCTCAGCCACATACAGGCAGCCGGCGATCCACTCCATACTATGCGGCGCCGTGAGAGAGCTCACGACTGGCTCGATCGCATCGGCCCGCCCGTCGCCATCTCGATCGGCCAGCCGCACCACCCGGCCGGCGCCACGCTCGGCTACGTACAGCGCGCCGTCGGGGCCTACCGCCATCAGGCGCGGCGTATCGAGGCTGGCGGCAAACCGGCGCACCACAAAGCCCTCCCTCACGCGCAGCCTGGCCGAAGCCTCGTCGGGCGGCGGATCGATCGCCGGAGGGCTCGGCGAGGGCAGTGGCAGTGGCCGCGCGGCCAGGCCGCCGCGCAGCTCGCTGCCCAATAGACCCAGCAGCACGTGGTAGGGCGGCGCGTTCTCGGAGTGCAGCTCGAAGCACGCGCGCTCGAACCACTGCACCGTATACTCCTTGCCTTCGATCGTCTCGGTCTGCTGGCCGCTCAGCGGCATCCCGAACAGGGCCAGGCTCTCGGCCTCACTCGCGCCGCGCCGGCCGTCGAACTCCAGCCCACTCGCGCGCCAGACCGCGAGGAACTGGCCGCAGACGTTCTGCTGGGCCGCGGGGAAGAAGTGGCAGTCCGGTTGCGGGCCGCTCCTGGGGAACGTGAAGAGGTCGCGGCCCTGTTGGGCGAGCACATCGGCGCCGAGCCGGCCGAGCAGCACGTCGTAGGGCGGCTGATTCCTGGGGTGCAGTTCAAGGCGGTTGCGCTCGAACCACTGCACCTGGAGCAAGTGGCCCTCGATCTGCTCCTGCTGCTGTGGCGCGATCGGCAGGCCGAACACGCGCAGGCCGCCATTCTGCTCCCAGAACTGCCTGATACGCCCTTCGATGCAGAAACCGGTCTCAACAAAGCAGCGCCGGTCGGTCTGGGCCAAGCTCACCGTCGGCAGCGCCGCCAGCGCAAGGAGCACAGCGAGCAACGGGGCGAGTATTCGCGGGAACCATCGGGGGGTCATCACTCCTCCTCTCGAGAGAATCAGCGACTATTATATCCTTGATCCCGGCGATTGCCGGGGATCTTGGCTGTTGTCGCGAGACCAAGCGCAGGTGGAGCGCCGCAGCCGTGAGCGCGTTCCGAAGTCTCAAAATGGGGTGGTTTCCCGTGTCACGCTCTATCATGAGCGTGACACGGGAAACC
>LJCR01002539.1 GCA_001399705.1 Kouleothrix aurantiaca | reverse complement strand
GTGGCCGGCGTGGTCGAGCATCGCCTCGTCCACCAGCGCCAGCGGCGGCACCGCCAGCACCAGAATGCCGTGCCCGGCAATCGCATGCTCGGCGGCGTCCATCAGCACCAGCTCGTGGCCCTGCGTGTAGTGCCCGCTGATCAGCACCACCATGCGGAAGCCGGCGCGCGCCAGTTCGGCAAAAATGCTGTCCCAGAGCGACTGGATCACTTCGCTCGGCAGGGCGAGCGAGAAGCGGTGTGGCAGCGCGCTGATCGACCACCATGTGGCCGGCAGCAGCACCCCGCCGGTGCGGCGCACCACGCGCTCGGCCAGCGCTTCGGCGGTGATGCCTTCCAGGCCAAAGGGCAGGTGCGCGCCATGCCATTCCAGCGCGCCCCACGGCACATACGCGATCGGCGCGGTTTCTACTATCCATTCAAGGTCGTCGGGGCGCAGCTCGGCGTAGCGGCCCCAGGGTGGTGTGTCGTTCATGATGTTTGTGTTCTGAATGCCCAATATACGCGGCGCGCTGCGTTTCTCGGTTGCAATGCGTGTGGAGCAGCCTGCCGCCCGATTACCTGCGCCGCGCTGATCAATTGAACAATGCCAGTTGTTCGCGAAGGCTTTACAAAGCGAAAGCGCTCCTGTTTTCTGACTCCTGAATCCTGACTCCTGTGATAAAAATGCCCGTGCATGCGCGGACTTATTATAACGTACGATCGCCGGTCGCAGTTGCGCGCCGGTCGCCGGTGGGGGTTGGGCGTGGCTTCTCGGTACATTCTGTGCTTGAAAACGCGCCGCTTTTCGTGCTATCATAGCGCCCGATGAAGCAAAGCCCTGCCACAATACCGCAAACGCTGGCGCTGCGCATTGAAATTGGCGCACGCGCGTTTGGCGATGCCTACCCGGTGCGCATGCTCGCCGGCCAGGCCGAGCGCACCGCCGAGCTGGTGCTGCCGCCCGTGCTCGCGCCCGTTGCCGAGC
>LJCR01002538.1 GCA_001399705.1 Kouleothrix aurantiaca | reverse complement strand
CCCGGGGCGAGCGTGCGCTCGGAGGCGCCGGCGCCGCGCGTCATCGCAAAGGCAATCGCCACAAGCAGGTAGGTGGCGAATCCGCCAATAAACCAGCTTTTTCGTCCGCTCAAAAACCTCATCATGCCTCCTTAAAGCGCTGGGTGTTGCGTGTAACGGCACTAGCGGATCGGGCTAGAATTGATCGGGCCTCCTTGGGTAGCGTTGCGCACATGAGCAATGCACGCAGCTGCGGGGCAAGCACAGCGCCAGTGTAGGGGTGGCGTGTCGTACCGGTATCGTTGCGGGCGCGGGCGCGGCCAACTGGTACGACATTTTATGGAGGGGAAGAAAAATGCGAGCAGCCTGCTACTTCTTACCGAGCAATTTGAAACGAACCACTACGCGCTATGCACTATGCACTTTTGGCTTTGTAGTGCGCAGTTCGTAGTGTGCGATCCAAATCCACAGGCGCTTCATCCCTGCTCCATTGGCAGTTTGCGCGACGGATTTTCTGCATAACAATTGTCTCGCGCTACGCCCGGCCGTAAACGACCGGGCTACAATGACGAAGCCCGCCGATGCGGGCTGAAAACGTGCCAATTTCAAGCCCGCTTCAGCGGGCGTTGCTGCGTAGCGCGGCGGCTTCAGCCCCGCGCGCCGCAGAAATATCCGCTATATTCACTGGCAGTTTGCGCATTGGTAGAATCCAGCATTTTGCGCTATCCTACGCGCGTCCGAAACCATCCTCCATTCTCACATTCCACCCACAGAAGAAGGAGAAGGGAATGAGCCCTACTACCGCGACGTTTGGCGTCGCCGCCTACAGCTTCCCGTGCAGCTGCGGTTTTCTCCGCCGCGACGGGCAGCCTTCCGTGGCCGAGCCGCTGGGCGCGCGTGGGCTGATCGGCCTGGCGCAGCAGTACAACCTGCGCGGCGTCGAGATGCCGCTCGCCAGCACGCTGCCCGACACCGAGCCCGCCACGA
>LJCR01002536.1 GCA_001399705.1 Kouleothrix aurantiaca | reverse complement strand
CGTGCATATGGCCCGCCTCAACCGCGACCTGGCGAATCGCGTGTATCGCGGCGAGGCGACCGAAGCGCAGATGCGCGAAAGCCCGCTTTACCCAACCCTGCGCGACATTCTTGGCCGAACGACATAAAGCGTTGGAGCGCGAGAGCGCAGAGCGTTTAATCTGTGCAATCTGCGAAATCTGCCGATGCTCTTTCTTCCTGACTCCTGTCTTCTGACTCCTGACTCCTGACAACAGAGGGGGCGACAATGCGGTTGCTGCTGCGAATTCTGCGCTGGGTGCTGGTTGTGTTGGTTGTGCTGCTGCTCGTGGTCGGCGGCGGGGGCTACCTGTGGCTGCGCGGCGCGTTGCCGCAAACCAGTGGCAGCATCAAGGTGCAGGGCCCGAGCGCGCCGGTTGAGATCGTGCGCGACTCCGACGCCGTGCCGCACATTCGCGCGCAAAGCGAAACCGACGCCTTGTTCGGCCTGGGCTATGTGCACGCGCAGGATCGTCTGTGGCAGATGGAGTTCCAGCGCCGCATCGGCAACGCCCGTCTGTCCGAGTTCGCCGGCCCTTCGCAGCTCGATACCGACAAGTTCCTGCGCACGCTGGGCGTGGCGCGCGCCGCCAAAACTGCCTGGGCCAGCATGGGCCCCGAGGCGCGCACGCTGATCGAGGCGTATGTGGCGGGCGTCAACGCCTTTGTGAGCACGCACAGCGGCCGCGCGCTGCCGGTCGAGTTCACCATCCTCGGCATTACGCCCGAGCCCTGGCGGCCAGAAGACGTGCTGGCGTGGAGCAAGATGATGGCGTGGGATCTGGGCGGCAACTGGAGCAACGAGCTGATGTTCGCCCACCTCGCCGCCAAGCTCGGCCTCGAGCAGGCCGCCGCGCTCATGCCCGCCTACACCGCCGACGGCCCGCTGATCCTGCCGGGAGGCAGTGCTGTGGGAGATGGGGGATTGGAGTTGGGGGTTGGTGGAAGGC
>LJCR01002537.1 GCA_001399705.1 Kouleothrix aurantiaca | reverse complement strand
GCATGGCGCGGTTGCGCCACACCGCGCGCTGGTGACAGCTGGCGAAACAACCCAGCTCGAAGCGCTGACCCGCCCAGGCGAGATCGTCGGCGGCGACCCGATCTTCGACCTGGCGCATGCCGTGCAGCCGCACCACCCCGAGCCATTCCGCCAGGGCGTGCGCGAAGGCTACGACGCTACCGGGCCGATTGGGCGCGCGGAGGAAGCGCGGCTGGCGCGGCTGGGCCTGCTGCTGCGCGCTGCCGACACCCTGCGCCGCGCCAACCCCAGCGAGCTGAACGCGCTGCCGGGGGCGATTGCCAGCGAGCTGCGGCAGCTGGGCGTGTAGCAACGTAGTATCACGCTCTATTATTTCGTGCGCTTGACGACAGACGACCGACCACAGGCAGTTGCTGGTGGTCGGTCGTCTGTCGTCAGTCTTTGGTTGTCAGAATCAGAAGCGCGCTACGCCACGCCGTGCAGCACTGCCAGATTCCAGGCCATCAACCCCATAAAGGCCGCCAGCACCGCCAGCCCGAACAAGGCCGAAGCAACGCGGCGCAGGCGCGGGAACTGCCCAAGCTTGCGGCCAAAGGTGAGATCAATCACCCAGTAGGTGTAGCCAAAGGCCACCGCGCCGAACAGGCTCATCTGCACCAGCGGGCTGGCGGCAAAGGCGCGCGCCAGTGCGCCCGGTTCGTCGAGCGCGGGAGCGGGCGCGGTGCTGCCCTGGTAGAACAGCGCCGCCGCCAGCGTTGCAAAGCCAACGAAAGCCACTACCAACCCCACCCGCGCTATGGCAAGCTGGCGCTGCGCGCGCCGCCGTTCTGATATATGTTGCATTGTGCATTCCTTACGATTCATGGGCGGCAACTGCCACCGCAAGAATTACCGTAGCACAATGCCTCGTAGAAACGTACCAGCCGCAGAAGTATTGTGCCCCCTGCTTCCGACCTATAGCAGAGAGCCGAGTTTTGGGCCACAGAGA
>LJCR01002534.1 GCA_001399705.1 Kouleothrix aurantiaca | reverse complement strand
GGCCCGAAGCGCCGCCCGTGATCAGCGCGCGCATTCCTGCAATCTGCATCGTCAACTCCTTTGTTGTACGAACCTCTTCTGTGGGCTATAATACCACGCCTAAACGAAAGCGAGTGCTCATGCTGTCGATTGCAGCATTCCAAGCGTATTTGCGGCGCTCGGTCGCGCCGCTGCGCGAAGTGATTGAAATAGCGCCGTTCACGCTGTTCTTCTCGCGAAATAGCACCGAAGCGTATTATAACTATGCCGTGCCCAACCAGCCACTTGGTGGCGATCTTGCCGCGCCGCTGGCCGCGCTGCGCCATGTGTTTGCCGCCCACGCCTGCCAGCCGCGCTTTGAGTTTATTGCCGAGTACGCCCCCGATCTGCCGGCCGCGCTCGAAGCCCACGGCTTTGCTGAAGAATCGCGCTTGCAGCTGCTTGTGTGCACGCCAGCCACACTTGCGCCGCCGGCTGTGCGGCCCGATCTGCGCGTGGTAACGCTCGATCAGCACGCGCCAGCCGAGGCGCTGCGCGAAAATATGAACGTGAACGAGCTGGGTTTCGACCCCAACGCCGCGCCGGTGGGCCTGGCTGAAGCCGATGATTTTCGCTACCGGCTGGGCAATGGCCGCATGTTCACGGCCTACCTGGACGGGCAGGCTGCCGGCGCGGGCATGTATACCGCTCCACTCGATGGCCTGACCGAGCTGGTAGGCATTGCGACGCTGCCCGAGTTTCGGCGGCGCGGTGTGGCGGCCGCACTCACGGCGCACGCGGCGCAAGAGGCGTTTGCCCATGGCGCGGCGGCCGTTTTCCTCAGCGCTGCCGACGCGCAGGCTGGCCGAGTCTACGAGCGGGTGGGCTTTCAGCCGCGTGCGACGGTGGTTTCGCTGCTGGGGTAACAGGCGCCCGGGCTTTATAGCCGAGGGCTGCAGGATTGAGCCACACAGAACACCGAGATCACCCAGCCAGAAAACGAAGCTCAG
>LJCR01002533.1 GCA_001399705.1 Kouleothrix aurantiaca | reverse complement strand
TCTACGGCGAGATCGGCGCTGACATCGAGCCGGGCGCTGTCGCGCAGCTTGAGCTGGCGATGCGCCTGCCGGTCGCCGCGACGCTGATTGGCATTCTGTTTGCTCACGAAATGGGGCACTATGTGGTGGGCCGGCTGCGCAATGCGCCGGTGAGCCTGCCCTACTTTATTCCCATGCCGCCGTTTATCAGCTTCACTGGCACCATGGGCGCGGTCATTGTGCAGCGCGAGCCGATGGAAGACCGCCGCACCGTGCTGGAGGTGGGTATCGCCGGGCCGCTGGCCGGGCTGGCGGTAGCACTGCCGCTGCTGCTCTACGGCCTGGCGCACTCGACGGTCGGCCGGCCATTGGGCGCGAGCTACCTGCAAGAAGGAAACTCGCTGGTCTACATGGCGGCGAAGTGGCTGATCTTTGGGCAGGTGCTGCCGAGCAATGGCCTGGATGTGCAGCTGAGCCCGGTGGCCTGGGGCGCTTGGATCGGCCTGCTGATCACCATGCTCAACCTGCTGCCGATCGGCCAGCTCGACGGCGGGCACGTTTCCTACGCGCTGCTGGGCGAGCGCGCGCACTACCTGGCCTACGCGCTGATCGCCACATGCGTGCTGCTCGGCATATTCGTCTCTACTACATGGCTGTTCTGGGCAGTGCTGGCGGTGGTAATCGGCCCGCGCCACCCCGCGCCGCTGAACGACATCTCGCGCCTGGGCGCGCGGCACGTTGCGCTGGCGATCTTCGGGCTGCTGGTGTTTGTGCTGCTGTTTATGCCCGATCCGCTGCGGATTGTCGGGCGATAAAATCATTACAACCAAGAACCAAGAACCGAGAACTGAACATTTGCCAGTTCTCGGTTCTTGATTCTCTGCTCTAGTTACTTCAAACCTTCGTGTCAAAACGACCACCGACCACCGACGAATGAGCACATGCGTCGGCCGTCGTCCGTCGTCAGTGGTCGGTCGTCATTCTCGAAC
>LJCR01002535.1 GCA_001399705.1 Kouleothrix aurantiaca | reverse complement strand
CGAGTGGCGCGGCACGCACGACCCGGCCGCCTACCTGAGTGTGCCCGCCGCAATAAACTTTATGACCGAGCGCAACTGGCCGGCGGTGCGCGCGGCCTGCCACGCCCTGGCGCTCGACGCGCGCGACCGCGTGGTGGCGCGCTACGGCCAGCCTTTAGCCTCCAGCGACGCGTGGTGGAGCCAGATGACGCTGTTGCCGCTGCCGCCCTGCGACGTGACCGCGCTCAAGCGCCAGCTCTGGGATGAGTTCGCGGTGGAAATCCCGAACATCGAGTGGAAGGGTCGCCAGTATCTCCGCATCTCAGTGCAGTGCTACACCGGCCCGCGCGACATCGACCGCCTGCTGGGCGCGATTGGCGAGCTGCTGCCCGAGTAGCGGCGAACGACGAACGACGACCAGGGGCCGAAAAATTACTACGGAGGCACAGAGGACACGGAGATTTTGAGGCGGGGAGGCAAGTGCTTGCTCGCTGGCAGTCTGGGACCGCTCATTAACCACGGAGGCACGGAGGCTTCAGGATGCGGATTCCTGCATCTGCCGAGTGATGGAACATATCCCTCTCACATCCTGAGTAGGCCGAAGGCCGTATCGAAGGGTGCGAGAGGGGTATGTCATCAAACGTGCAACCTGCCAACTTGCTAACTCACCCTCCCAACCAGTGCACTCAGCCAGGCGATGATTTCGGCCAATACCTCGTTCTGCTCGGGCTCGTTGTGGATCTCGTGGCGCAGGCCCGGCCACTCCTTGAACGTGCAATCGGGCGCGCGGGCAGCGAACTCGCGGCTGGCCGCCGCCGAGGTGATCGGGTCGTCGCCGCCGTGCAGCAGCAGCAGGGGCAGTGGGAACTCAGCGGCGTGCTCAAGCGCCCATAGCCCGCTTGTGTACACGCCCATGTACAGCCGCGCCGACATCTTGCTGTGCACCAGCGGGTCGGCGCGATAGGCCGTGCCCACCGCCGGGTCGCGCG
>LJCR01002531.1 GCA_001399705.1 Kouleothrix aurantiaca | reverse complement strand
ACCATAATCAAACGCCAAAAGGTTTATTTCGGATCCGAAAGTACTGAATACCGTTTTTGCCGTGCAGTGTCGGCTCTTTGCACACAAAACAAAAGCCGCAGCGAGGAAGTTCCTCGCCGCGGCCACTGCCGTAGGGGATACGAATTAGCTGCCCTTAACGGCTTCCTTCAGGGTGCTGCTCGCGCTGAAGCCAGGAGTTTTGGTCGCCGCGATCTTGATCTTCTGGCGTGTCTGCGGGTTCACACCCTCACGCTCCTGGCGCTGCCGCACTTCAAAGGTGCCAAAGCCCGTAAGGGTAACCTTCTCACCGTCCTTCAACGTCTCGGTGATGATGTCGAGCGCTGCGTCGACAACCATCTTGGCCTCTTTCTGCGAAACACCTGCCCGCTCGGCCACCGATTTAACGAAGTCGGTCTTTTGCATTACTGTGTCTCCTCACTATGTACGTTTGTGCGGAAAACCGCGTGCATATGCAGTATACTCCATGTGTCAAGCCCCCTTGCTGATTAGGACGCCTTGGAAGCCGTTTTTCGCTTTCCAACTCGTGTTTTACCGCATCAGGAAGCCAAATCGCATTTATACCGCATTGCAATCAGGTTTACGACCCCAGGATAAGGAAATTTTGCACAAATTAGATCATGTGTTCGCAGCCCACTGCCTTGAACTCGATTTCTTCTTTAGCAAGTGCCATACCACACGAGTTCCGCACTAGAATGGCATGGCTCGTTATAATGTTGGCAAGTTGCATGTTGAAAGGTTGACATGTTCGTGCGAACTCAGCATTCAACTTGCAAACCTGCAAACCTGCAAACCTGCAAGCCCAAACAGTGCTACGCCTCGTAGGCCAGCGCGCCAGCCAGCCAGGTCTGCTCGGTTGTGATCTCCAGCAGGCGCTCGGGCGGCAGCGCCAGCGGGTCGCCGCTGAGCACCACCATATCGGCCTGAAAGCCCGGCGCGAGCCGGCCCAGCCG
>LJCR01002530.1 GCA_001399705.1 Kouleothrix aurantiaca | reverse complement strand
GCCCAGGGCGCGCCACGGCCCGACGTGCCAGGGATCGGCAGCCCGGGCTTCAGCGCTGGGGCTCGGATCGAGTGTGTCGCCCATCGCAGCGGCGACCAGCACTTCGGGCGGTACGGCTTCATTTTCCTCCGCAACCAACAGCCCGGAGTCGTCGAGAAATGCGGTGGTTGTCGCGCCATCGGCGAAAAGCGGGTGCGCGGCGACCGACTGCAGCAGCGGCAGGTTGGTCTGCACGCCGGTGATAAACGTTTCTTCCAGCGCGCGGCGGATGCGGTTCAGGCAGTCCTCGCGGTCGCGGCCCCATGCGATCAGCTTGGCGAATATCGGGTCGTAGCTGAGCGGGATGCTGCAGCCGCTGTAGGCGTAGGTATCCACGCGCACGTTTGGCCCGCCGGGCTGGCGGAACAGCGCAATGCGGCCCGGGCTGGGCAGGAAGTTGTTCCACGGGTCTTCGGCGCGGATGCGGCACTGCATGGCGCTGCCGCGCAGCAGCACATCGCCCTGCCCGATCGTCAGCGGATCGCCCCAGGCGGTGCGCAGCTGCGAGCGCACAATATCCACGCCCGCCACCATCTCGGTCACCGGGTGCTCGACCTGGATGCGCGGCTTGATCTCGGTGAACAGAAACGCGCCATCTTCGCCGGCCACAAACTCCACCGTGCAGGCGCTCCAGCAGCCAAACAGGCGCGCGATCCGCAGCGCCAGGTCGCACAGCTCGGCGCGCTGCGCGCCATTCAGGTAGGGCGCGGGCGACTCGGTGATGATCTTCTGGTTGTTGCGCTGGATGGAGCTGTCGCGCTCGCCCAGGTGGATGAGGTTGCCCTGCTGGTCGCCCAGCAGCTGCACCTCGACATAGCGCGAGGGCAGCACGGCGCGCTCGAGGTAGACGCGCGCGTCGTGGAATACCGCCACCGATCCGGCCCGCGCCTGCGCCAGCGCCGCTTCGAGCTGCTCGGGGCCGCGCACCAGGC
>LJCR01002532.1 GCA_001399705.1 Kouleothrix aurantiaca | reverse complement strand
ATATAGCGCCGGTCACCGAAGTATGCCATATCAAAGCCGGCGTCGGGGTCGCGCGCGGCCTGCCCCAGCTCGCGGGTGGCCTTGCGCTCGCGTGCCGCCGTCCAGGCTTTGTTGGTGGCGATCAGGATCGAGGGCAGCGGCGCGCCATCCAGGCGCAGAAGCGCGATCAGCTCGCCATGCGCGTCGGCGACGGCGATTACTGCCGCGGCATCGCGCCGCTCAAGTTCCTGCCGGATCGCATCAATCGCCCGCTGCGCCTCGGCGTGGCCCAGGCTGTTCTGCTGAAACATGGCTTGCTCCTGTTCTTGGCATTTTGGCGTAGTATACGCGAGAATCGGCAAGGGTGTGAGCAAGCCGTCAGGTATTTTCGCCCACGCGCCGGTGTGGCTGTGCGACAATAAAGCGAGAGCCGAGAACCAGGAACCGCAGAACCACAGAACCGCAGAACCGAGAACCGCAGAACCGAGAACCGCAGAACCGAGAACCGCAGAACCGCAGCGCCGAGGACCGCAGCGCCGAGGACCGAGAACCGCAATTGCTCTTGCGCTCTGTGCTCTCTGTGTTCTCTGTGGCTCAATTCAAAAGGGAGTGTTATGCCAAAAACGATCCTTATCACGGGCGGCAGCCGCGGCATTGGCGCGGCCACGGCGCTGCTTGCCGCGCAGCGCGGCTACGCCGTGTGTCTTTCGTACCTCCACAACCAGGCCGCCGCCGAAAATGTGGTGGCAAGCATTGAGGCGTTAGGCGGGCAGGCGCGCGCGTTTCGTGCGGATGTGGCGCTTGAAAGCGATGTTGTTGCCTTGTTCGAGCGTATCGACGCGGAAGTTGGGCCGCTGGCGGCGCTGGTGAATAACGCAGGCATTCTGGAGCGGCAGATGCGTGTGGATCACATGGACGCGGCGCGTCTGCAGCGCATTTTCGCCACTAATGTCATCGGCTCATTTCTGTGCGCGCGCGAGGCAGTGCTGCGC
>LJCR01000253.1 GCA_001399705.1 Kouleothrix aurantiaca | reverse complement strand
GCGTGAGCGCACGCGCAGTGGCTGAGCAAGGGCCTGTGCAGCAGGAAGTTGGCATGGTGCTGGAAGACGGCCGCACGCGTTGGCTCGATATTCACGCCGTGCCGCTGAATGTGCCCGGCTGGGGCGTGGCCACCGTAGTGAATGATATAACCGCACGCGTTGAAGCCGAGCAGGCGCTGCGCGCGAGTGAAGAACGCTGGCGCGCGATTGTCGACAATAGCGCCGAGGGCGTGCTGCTGATCGACCGCGACGGCAGATACTCCTATGTCAGCAGCACCGTGACAACCATGCTTGGCTACACAGAAGCAGAATTCCGCGGGCTATCCTACGCCGATCTGACTCACCCCGACGACCTGGCGGCGATCGAGGCGATGCGTGCGCGTGTGCTTGCCACGCCCGGCGCGCGCGAGCAGCTGATTGTACGGGTGCGCCACCGCGACGGCACGTGGCGCTGGATCGAACGCCGTATTGTGAATGCGCTCGATACGCCGGCAGTGCGCAGCATCATTGTAAGCTTTCATGATGTCACGGAACGCGTAGCAGCCGAGCAGGCGTTGCGCGCCAGCGAGACGCGTTACCGCGCACTGGCCGAACATTTCCCGAATGGCGCGGTGCTGCTGTTCGACCGCGAGCTGCGCTACACACTGGCCGATGGGCAGGGCATGGCGGCGGCCGGGCTGGATAAAACCGCCTTTCCTGGCGCAACACTGTGGGAAATGCTGCCGCCCGAGGTCGCGCGCCAGATGGAGCCGCTGTACCGCGCGGCGCTGGCCGGCCGAACCGAGGTCGCCGATGTGCCGGTGGGCGGGACAGTCTACCGGACGTATGTGCTGCCGATCCGGAACGCGGCCGGCGCTGTTGAGGGCGGCATGGTGATGACGCAGGATATCGGGGCGCAGGGGCGTGCCGAGCGGGCGCTGAGGGGCGCCAATGCGCGGCTGCAGGTGCTGGCCGACGCCTCGCGGGTGTTTGCTGCGGTGGGCAGCGACGAGCGCGCCGTTCTGGAAGCGATGGCGCGCACGATGGCCGAGCATATGCAGGCTGGCACGTCGCTTCGCATGCTTTCTGACGACGGCGAGTGGCTGAACGTGGAGATGGTGTTTGACAGCGACCCGGCGATCCAGGCGCTTCTGCAGGCAAATGCATCTGCGGTGCGCATTCGCCGCACAAGCAGCCACCCGTCGGCGCAGGTCATCCGCAGCAGGCAATCTGTGCTTCAGCCGGCAGTAGATTGGGAAGCGTTTCGTCAGACCTTCCTGCCTGCCGGGCAAGCGACGCTTGCGTCCGTTCAGGTGCACAGCATGGTCATCGTGCCGTTGCGCAGCGAAGAAGCAGTGATTGGCACGGTGACGTTCTGGCGGCACGACCCGACCCTGCCCGCTTTCACGCCCGAAGATGTGCGCCTGGCCGAAGATCTGGCCGACCGCGCCGGTCTGGCTTTGCGCACCGCCGGCCTGATTGTCTCGCTGCGCAGCGAGGTCGATGCGCGTGTGCGCGCCGAGGCCGCGCTGACCGCCGAGCACGCGCGCGTGATCCAGCTCAAGGATGAGTTTCTGGCGGCGGTTTCGCACGAGCTGCGCACGCCGCTGGTGGCGGTGCTGGGGGCAGGCCGAGCTGCTGCTGTACGGCGTGTATGGCGAACAGCCGCCCGCGCAGGCGCAAGCACTGCGGACGATCGGGCGGAACGGACGCCAGCTGCTGGCGCTGATCAACGATATTCTCGACTACACCAAGTTCGAGGCGGGCGGGGTGAAACTCGACTGCCAGCTTGTGGAAGCTGCCGGGCTGTGCCAGTACTGCATGCAGGCAGTTATGCCAACCGCGCTGGCCAAGCAGATTGTGCTCAGCAGCAAACTCGACCCGGCCGTGCCGACACTCTGGGCCGACGAGCGGCGCCTGCGGCAGATCCTGAACAACCTGCTCTCGAATGCGGTGAAGTTCACGCCCGCCGGCGGCAGCATAACGCTGAGCACGCACGGCGACGCCGCACAGCAGCGCGTGACGTTTGCGGTGGAAGATACCGGGATCGGCATTGCCGAGCGCGATTTTGGCCGTCTGTTCCGGCCGTTCGGCCAGCTCGACAGCCGGCTGAGCCGTTCGTATGACGGCACCGGCCTGGGGCTGGCGCTGGTGCGGCAGCTGGCCGAGGCGCACGGCGGCAGTGTGGCGATGGAAAGCGTGCTCGGGCGCGGCAGCCGCTTCAGCGTCACGCTGCCGTGGGAGCCGGTGACAGTGCAGAGCGGCGCCGCGATCAAAGCGCAGCACCTTGAGGCGCGCCTGCCGAGCGCGCAGCGTGGCGAAGCGCCGCTGATTTTGCTGGCGGAGGATAACGAGCCGACGGTGGATGTGCTGCAGACGGCGCTGCTGGCGGCGGGCTACCGGGTGGTGGTGGCGCGCGACGGCAGCACAGCGCTGGAAGCAGTGCGGCGGCAGCAGCCGGCACTGCTGCTGCTCGACATTCAGCTGCCGGGCAAGAGCGGGCTGGAGGTGCTGGAGCAGCTGCGCGCGGAGGGCATGCTGGCGCGGCTGCGCGTGATTGCGCTGACGGCGATGGTGATGCCGGGCGACCGCGAGCGCTGCATGGCGGCGGGCGCGCACGCCTACCTGGCCAAGCCGGTGCCGCTGGCGCAGCTGCTGGCGGCGATTGCCGAGCAGGTGGCCGTGGCGGATGCGGCGGGCACATGAGGCGCTTCGCATCCCGCCCCGCTCTTATGGCCAGGGGCCAAACAATCGAGCCGCAGAGCACACCGCGATCACCAAGCAAGAAAACCAAACACTGTGCGCTCTGGGCTCATCCGAAGCGCGCCATGCCGGGGGGCGAGCGAGAAAACGGATCGTGATGCAGCATTGCGCCGCGTTCGAAAGCGTGTTAGGCCTTCGAAAACACCGTTTCACTCTATTACTATGGCAAGTATGAGATTATTTCACAATCATGTGACAAATCTGCCGCCTGATACGTTTAATCTATGCAAGCATTTTAGTACTGCGCTCTTTGTATTGCACAGTTGTTTGTTGTAGAGCCAGTGTTCGCACCCTGGCGAACGCTGCTGGCCACGCATCGCCAGCGAGCAGGCCCATGGACCAGCGCAAGCCCACACCCCCACAACCGAACCCGGAAATCAACGAGCAGCTTGTACCCAGCAGAACCCTGATACGCAGCCGCTGGCTTCGGCAATGGCTGCTTCCCGCTGCGCCACTGCCGGGGAATAGCACCGCTGCACGCCAGCCGCACCTGCAACGGGTGCGCGAGCGTATTCTGCTTGGTTTGCTGCGCATTGGCTCACTGTTTGGCACGCTCACACTGCTGGTTGCCGCGCTCCCCTGGCTGAATGACACACCACCGCAAATCTACGTGATTGACAGCGCGCTGCTGGCGTTGATCTGGCTGGCGGCCTATGCGAGCCGGCTGCGCTACAGCGTGCGCGCCAGCATTCTGCTGCTGGATGTGTATGCCGTGAGCTGCACCGAACTGCTGTGGTATGGCTTTAGCCAGGATGCAACGCTGCTGTTCGGTTTTTTTGCGCTGCTCGCGCTGCTGCTGTTCAACCTGCGCACTGGTGGCGCGGCGCTGGCGCTGGCGCTGGCCACGCTGGGCAGCGTTGGGATGCTGATTGCAAGTGGCGGTTTCGAGCCGCTGGCCCACCCGGTGGCCGCGCTCTCGATTTCAACCGCGATCACCACCTGCCTGATTTTCCTGATGGTGGTTGGCTGTGTCCAGCTCGGTATTGCCGTGCTGTTCGCGAACCTCGAGGCCGCGTGGCAGCACGAGCGGGCCGCGCGCGCGCTGGTGGAAGCCGAGCAGCGCCTGCTTGAACAGCGCGTCGCCGAGCGCACCCAGGAGCTTGCATTCGCGCGTGAGCGCGCCGAGGCCGCGCGCCAGGCCGAAGCCGCGCAAAAAGACTACCTGACCGCGCTGTATGAGCTTACGCTCGATCTGCTGCACCACCACACGATTGGCGACGTGCTGCGCGTGCTGGTGGATGCCATTCCAATCGAGGCCGCGCACGTGATGGTGCCCGATAGCGGCGAGGAGCCGGCGATTTTCAGCGAGTTCCGCGAGCTGATGCCCGAGCGCGAGCTGTATATTCTGCGGCGCTTTGAGTTCTATGCCGCCGCCTCGGCGCCCGACGTAGGCCTCGTGATTGCGACTGCCGAGCGGCGCGTGTATGCGAATCTGCTGCTGACAATCGGCGTGGTGCCGCCAGAGGAATAGCGATTCTGCCAGAACGGTAGAATCGAGAACCAAGAACTGAGGATTACGCACTACGCACTACGAAATAGATCGTAGTGCGTATTTATTGCAACACAATATCGCCTTTTGTTGTTTTCTAAACGCCCAACTCCCCATAGATCGCGCGCACCTGGGCGTAGATGCGATCCCAGGTGTACTCGCGCAGCACCTTGGCGTGGCCGGCCGCGCCTAATTTTTCGCGCAACGCCTGATCATTCAGCAAGCGCCCGATTGCGCCAGCCGTCGTTTCGGCGTTGTCGAACGGCACCAGCAAGCCATCTTCCCCATCGCTTATCACATCGGGCACGCCACCCGCCCGCGCTCCCACCACTGGCAAACCGTAGCACCAGGCCTCCAGGTAAACGATCCCAAACGTATCCGTGCGCGAGGGCATGGCGAACACCTCCGCCGCCGCCAGCGCGTCGCGTTTGGCAGCCTCGGGCGCGTAGGGCAGCGCGCGCATGCGCGCCTGTGTTTCGGCGGGTAATTGCGCGTGAAAGCGCGTGAATTGATCCAATGGCGCGCCAATCAGCGCCAGCGTCGCGTCGCTGCCCTGCGCCCACAGGCGCTGCATCGCCTGCACCACCGGGATTGCGCCTTTGT
>LJCR01002529.1 GCA_001399705.1 Kouleothrix aurantiaca | reverse complement strand
GTGTGTCGAGCGCGGCGGTTTCGCGCGCCGCGGCCGCGGCCAGCAGGGGCGTGAGCACGCCCAGGTACTCCCCAATCGTGGCGTCGATCACCGCGCGCCAGATGTCGTCCTTCGAGCCGAAATGGTGGCGCAGCAGGCCGTGCGTTACCTCGGCGTGCGCAGCAATATCGCGCAGGCTGACGCCCGCAAACCCGCGCGCTGCAAAAATCGCGCGCGCGCTGGCGATGATGCGCTGGCGCGTCTGCTCGGCAACGTCGTCGCTTTGCCGGCCGCCGCGCCGGGATTGGGCGCTCTCCATTGGCATATCTTTCTCCACGAATTGCGAACTGCGATTAACCACGAAGGTACGAAGGCACGAGGGGGTTGAAGAATGCAACCTCAAGTATATTCAAAAAGTCTCTTGACAATTATACTATCCACTCGTATACTATATCAATATTACTATCCACTTGGATAGCTAAAAGGGAGATTACACGCAATGACCCATATAACGCTCAATTCAACAGGCACAACCCAGGCCCCCGGCCCACGCGGCGCGCCGCTGATCGGCAGCCTGCCTGATTTTACCAGCGACCTGCTCGGCACAATGGCGCGAGATGTTGCGATCTACGGCGACATCGTTCGCTATCGCGTCGGCCCGCGCACGGTGTACATTCTCTCACACCCGGACCTGGCGCAGGAAGTGCTGGTCGAGCGCAACCGCGAATTCCCCAAGTTCGAAGGCAAGAACGGGTTAGGGCTAGTGGTGGGAAATGGCCGGATCGCCAACGCCAACCACGATTCGTGGCTGACGCAGCGCCGCATGATGCAGCCAATGTTTCACCGCAAGCGCCTGGCCGCCATGGGCGACAAAATGGCCGGTGCCGGCGCGCGCATGGCCGAGCGCTGGGGCGCGTTTGCGCCGGGCAGCGAGCTGAACATGAGCCACGAGATGCTGCAGGTTACGCTCGATATCATCACGCAGACAATGTTC
>LJCR01002528.1 GCA_001399705.1 Kouleothrix aurantiaca | reverse complement strand
GCTATAAGTACAACGAGTGGGAAATGAAAGGTGTGCCGGTGCGCGTCGAAGTTGGCCCGAAAGACGTTGAGAAGGGCAGCGTGGCGGTTGCGCGGCCCGATGTGCCCGGCCGCGCCGGCAAGTCGTTCGTGCCGCAGGCCGGCCTGACCGAGCACCTCGAAGCGCTGCTGGCCGAAATTCAAACCGCGCTCTACGAGCGCGCGCTGCGCTTCCGCGAAGAGCGCACCGCCGACGTCAGCAACTACGACGAGCTGAAAGCGCAGATCGAGAAGGGCTTCGCGCGCGCCTACTGGGCCGGCACCACCGAAGACGAGCAGCGCATCCAGGACGAGATCCGCGCCACGATCCGCTGCATCCCACTCGACCAGCCCGGCGGCGGCGGGACCTGCGTGTACACCGGCAAGCCCGCCACACAGCAGGTTATTTTCGCGCGCGCCTACTAATATGGGCCATATCGAGCGTTCGGCAAATAACTGCTACCATGCTGCAAGATTTTATGCGTGCAGCGCCTATATAATGAGGGCGCAATCGTAGCAAAATTGATTGGCGTGGTGCCCACCAAGCAATCGTGGCCAGTCGTAGCTACTCAATAGCTAGGGCTGGCCATACATTTTGGCAAGTAGTTTCAACCATTCGCCAAGCGTGTGAGAAGAAAGCAGTTGATATGCAGTCACCCAAACAACAACTCGTCGATGCGCTGCGTACTGAAAAGCAAACCATAGCTGAACGGATTACCGACGGCATTCTTGCAAACGTAGCTGGTTCCTACAACGAAATATCGCGTGCATCAATTGTTGCGATGGGCGCCGGCCTGATCAATAGCATCGCTCAGGCGTTAGAAACAGAACAGTTCGAAAAATTGGGAGCCTATGCTGGCGAGCTTGGCCAGCAGCGTGCAAATGCCAAAGTCGAGCTGAAAGACGTTGTGGTGGCTGCGCAGATAACGCGCCAGCAAGTCTGGGATAAGATGGAAC
>LJCR01002527.1 GCA_001399705.1 Kouleothrix aurantiaca | reverse complement strand
GCGCGAACTCGCCCTTCGCGGCCATGGGCGACGACACGCGGCGCTGGTATGGCATTCAGTTCCACCCGGAAGTGGTGCACACGCGCTTTGGCCGCGATCTGCTGCGCAATTTCGTGCATGGCGTGTGCGGCTGCGGCAGCGACTGGCAGGCATCCAGCTTTGTTGCCGAGGCGATCGAGCGCATTCGCGCGCAGGTTGGCAGCGGCAAGGTGCTTTGCGCGCTGTCGGGCGGAGTCGACTCGGCCGTGGCGGCGCTGCTCATCCACCGCGTCGTGGGCGACCAGCTCACCTGCGTGTTTGTCGACAACGGGCTGCTGCGCCTTGGCGAAGCCGCGCAGGTGGTCGAAACCTTCCGCGAGCACTTTCACGTGCCGCTCGTCGCCGTCGATGCCGCCGAGGAATTTCTTTCCGCGCTCGAAGGCGTAGCCGACCCCGAGCGCAAGCGCAAGATCATGGGCGAGAAGTTCGTGCGCATTTTCGAGCGCGAGGCCCGCCGCATTGGCGACCCTTCGACCGGCTCGGGGCAGGCTGTCGAGTTCCTGGCGCAGGGCACGCTTTACCCCGACGTGATCGAAAGCAAAGCGCCCGACCGCCAGAAGGGCGTGACGATCAAAACGCACCACAACGTCGGCGGGCTGCCGGCCGACATGCAGCTCAAGCTGGTCGAGCTGCTGCGCGGCCTGGTTGGCATCGCCAGCCTGCTGGCTGTTCTGCCCCGAGGCGTTTTGCAGACTGCGCGAAAGGTTCTCGAGCGCGGAACGGCGCGCGTCGCTGCTGGGGTCGATACGCTGCTGAAGCTGGTTTTCCACCGACGAAAGATCGGCCAGCGCCTGCTCGCGGCTGCCCGGGTTTTCGCGCAGCTGGCGCTCAAGCTCGGCAAGCTGCTTGTCAAGCGCGGCGCGCTCCTCGGGCGTGAGCGTCTGGTTTTGCGCAATCTGCTGGCGCAGCTGCTGCGTCTGGTCGGCGATCTGGGCT